>NZ_JBFUFF010000032.1:0-72392 GCF_056403555.1 Rhizobium sp. P2_G2 | reverse complement strand
CATCACAATCGCGCGCTTCTTCGCATCATCCCAGCGACGACGCCGTTCCTGACCAAGAATTTCCACCCGCACCGCATAACCTCGCATAAGACACGTCGCTAACGACGTCGTTAAACACGTGTCTTACCCCAGCGCGGCGAGTTCCGGCAGGCGGCCTCAATCGGACGGTTACGAATAAAGACAGTGCAAACCGAGACCTCAAGCATCGGGAGCGAACCCCGGTGACCTGCCTCGCGCCTTTGTCGAAAGCTGCGGATGGTGAGCGCGGCAAGGATGCGCGACGACATGCCGACGCCACTTCTTTCAGCAGCAACCTTCATTCAAATGATGAAGTCAATCCCTGTCAACTCGCTCTTGGTGACACCCGTCAGCACCACATCATCCACCGTTCCGTAGTTGTTAGCCAGATGCAGAACCGTGGAGCCCCCCGATTCCGTCGCTGCGTCAAACATAGCCTTGAAGTCTTGGATGAAATAAGCCGAAATATCGAGAAAATCATGATGGCCCTGGAAAGCTCCGGCGCTGAAATCGGTGATCGTCGTCTGGCCGCTGCCGAGCGTCAGCACGAAGACATCGTTACCGCCATCGCCGGAGAGCAGGTTGTAGACGTGGCTGGCACTGCCCCTTGCAGTGCCTGTGACCAACGTGTCGTCGCCGGAGCCGCCGAAGATGAAATTCTGCAATGTTGCGCCGCCCGATGCAATGCCACCCGAGGCGAAATTCGCGCCCTCCCCCATCTGCATTAGGTTATAGACGAAAGCGCCCTGCCCGCTGGCGTTGCCGCCATAGGCGGTATCGTTGCCTGAGCCGGCGGCGATCAGATTCTGCACGGTCGCCAGACTGCCGGCATTGCCGCCATGGAAGATATTGTCGCCTTCGAAATCATCGAGCATGTTGCCGGTGAAATGCAGGCTGCCCGGGCTGTCGCCGCCGATCAGACTGTCATTGCCGGCGCCGCCGTTGGCAAAGCCGCCGGCGGCGGAAAGCGTGAGCGTGTCATTACCGCCAAGCCCGTTCAGCGTCTGCATGTGATCCGTGCTCGTGCCGGTCACGATCTCGTCATCCGACGTCCCGTTGAGCACGGGATCACTGCCGGTGACCACCGAGATCGTCTTGAAATCAAGCGCCCCGCTCGCAAGCCCGGCAAAGCCATTGCCCAAAAAATCGCTCAACGCCCCGGCGGAAATCGTCACATGGTAGGTCGTTCCGGCATGCAGATCGGCGGTGGGGTTGATGGACAGCGTCGAGCCGATCACCTGGACCTGGCTCGCATCGGTCACGTCTATGGCCCTGGTATCGCCGGCGCCGTCGCTGATGGTGATCGTTCCCGCGCCGAGCTTGATCAGTTCATTGAAGGAGAGGTCGATATTGCTGTCGAGCGCCACATGGGTCATGTCATCGAACGGCGTGGAAAAGACGAGCACCGGCGGCGTGGTGTCAGCCGGCGGATGCTCCCAGGATTCAACCCCAATAGGGCCGCCATCGCGGCCATGCTGATAGAACACGTCGATCCCGTTGGAGCCGATCGAATAGATCCCCGCCGTGGTCGTGAATAGAATTCCGGCCCCGTCTATGCCGAATTTGCTGCCATGGAATGCGCCCTGGCTGTCACTGACGAAAATCGTATTGTCGAACAGGCCGATGCCGGCGGAGGACTGCAACTCCCCGCCACTGCCATAAAGGCCAGAGATCGGGTTGCCATCGAACGTGCCGCTGATGCCTTCGATCGCATATCCGGCGGCAAACACGCCGGGACTAATTTCGACATTCGTTACGTAGTCGCTGGTCGTAATCGTTACGTGGGCGTGTTGGGTACCTTCACCCGTGAAAACATATTCGTAGGTCCGAGACATCACAAACTCCTCACCATGCCGGACTGGCCGTGAAACAGCTCACGATCTCCGGCCTTCAGTTCGTTGCACGAGTGAAACCATCCATAGAAGATCTTCCGGAGGACCTATACCGTCTGGGATGTAGTTTTGCAACTCAACACGGAGTGGCTCCGACGCGCTTTTCTCAACGGGGAAGCTCATTGTCAGTCATATTTTGACGCGGCAAAAATCATTTGCGGACTGGCGCGTTCCCGCAAAGGTTCTGTTGCAGCTTGTGTCGAGGCGCGAGCCTGAATCGGTCACGTCTTCCTGACTTCGTTGGCAAGATCGGTCAGCAGGCCGGCGGCAACCGTGATGCGGGCGAGGTTTGGATCGCCGCTGTCGCTGAGCCCGGAAAGCTCTTCGACAATCCGATTGATGCGCACCCGGTCTTCGGCGTGCCAGGCCTGGACCGGTCGCTTTTCCTTGCCGTGATGGGCAAGCGCGGCAATGGCAATGTCGCGGCGTGAACTGGCGATCTGGTCAATGCTGCGCGCCAGTGCCAGATTTTCGTAGTGGTCCGGCGTGACGATCCTGCCGCCTGCAGCCAGAAGGTTTTCGACCCGGAATGTCTGCGACACGGCGAAATAGCATTCTGCCGCCCGCGTCAGCGATGCGCCGGTGCGGTCGGCGATCTGCATGATCTCCGGTGCCAGCGCCAGGCTCGACAGGCCGGCAATTTCCTGCGCCAGTTTCTCCGGCACGCCGGCTTCCTGATATTCGCTCCGGAGTGCGGCGACTTCCGACGACTGCTGGCCGGCCAGAAGCGGTTTGAGCTGTTTGAAGGCGGCCTGGATCCGGTTGATCACATCCGCCAAATCACCCTTGACCATAGTCGTCTTGAGGAGAAGACGCGTCAGGACCGTGAAGACAAACCCGATCTCCTCATAGATGCGGTTCTGCATCTGGCCGGAAATCTTGTTGTCCAGTGCGTCCACCTCGCCCCAGAGGCGCGCCAGATCGAAACCGTCGCGGGCCACGATCGCGGCACGCACCACGTCCGGTGCGGCTGCCGCAGTCGCATCCATCATCTTGATGACGAAAGCGGGACCGCCGCGGTTGATCGCTTCGTTGGCAAGAACGGTGGCGATGATTTCCCGCCGCAGCCGATGGCTGGCAATGTCGGCGGCGTTGGATTTCTGCATTTTCGCTGGGAAATATTGGGCCAGCGTCGTAGCGAAATAGGCATCGTCCGGCAAAGGACTTGCCACCAGCGCATCGAAGAGCACGATCTTCGCATAGGACAGAAGGACGCCGATTTCCGCGCGGGTCAGCGGCTTTCCAGCAGTATAGCGCTCGGCAAGGGCCGCCTCGTCAGGCAGCATCTCGACCTTGCGGTTCAACTGCTTCGTGCCCTCCAGCACGGTCATCAGCCGCGCCAGTTCCAACCCGTTGGCCGTACCCTTCCTCTCCGTCAGCGAAATCGCCAGCGACTGCAGATAGTTGTTGCGCAGCACGAGTGCGGCCACTTCGTCGGTCATCACCGGCAGAAGCTGGTCGCGCTTTGCCCGCGTCAGCTGCCCGTCATGCATGGCAGCAGCCAGCGCGATCTTGATGTTGACCTCGACGTCGGAGGTATTGACGCCGGCGGAATTGTCGATGGCGTCGGAATTGCAGCGTCCGCCTTTCAGCCCATAGGCGATGCGCCCCCGCTGAGTGACGCCGAGATTGGCGCCCTCGCCGATGACCTTGGCGCGCACCTCGTCAGCGGAGATGCGGATGGGATCATTGGCACGGTCGCCGACATCGGTGTCGGTTTCCGACACCGATTTGACATAGGTGCCGATGCCGCCGAACCAGAGCAGGTCCACCTGGCTTCTGAGGATCGTACTCATGATCTCGAACGGCGTCGCAACCGTCTTGTCCATGCCGATCGCGGCTGCCGCTTCCGGCGTCAGGGTGACGGATTTGGACGCGCGGGAAATGATCATCGCCCCCTTCGACAGGATTTTCTTGTCGAAATCCTGCCAGCTGGAACGGGCGAGGTTGAACAGCCGCTGCCGCTCCGCGAGCGTCTTTGCCATATCCGGATCCGGATCGATGAAGATGTCGCGATGGTCGAAGGCAGCGACGAGCCGGATTTTCGGCGACAGCAGCATGCCGTTGCCGAAGACGTCGCCCGACATGTCGCCGACGCCGGCCACGGTGAAGGGCGTGGTCTGGATGTCGATATCCATCTCGCGGAAATGGCGTTTGACCGTTTCCCAGGCGCCGCGGGCGGTGATGCCCATCTTCTTATGATCGTAACCGGCCGAGCCGCCGGAGGCGAAGGCATCGTCCAGCCAGAAACCGGCTTCCTGCGCCAGCGCATTGGCGGTGTCGGAGAAGGTTGCGGTTCCCTTGTCGGCGGCAACGACGAAATAGGGATCGTCCTCGTCGTGGCGCACCGTATCCTTCGGCGGCACGATATCGGCACCGGCAATATTGTCGGTGATCGACAGCAGCGTGCGGATATAGGTCTTGTAGGCCTCGCGGCCGGCATTGAAGATCTCGTCGCGGCTGCCGCCGACCGGCAGCTTTTTGGGATAGAAGCCGCCTTTGGCGCCGACCGGCACGATGACGGCATTCTTGACCTGTTGGGCCTTCACCAGCCCCAACACTTCCGTGCGATAATCCTCGGCGCGATCCGACCAGCGCAGACCGCCGCGCGCCACCTTGCCGAAGCGCAAATGCACGCCTTCGACCTCGACGCCAAAAACGAAGATTTCGCGGAATGGCCGCGGCGCCGGCAGGCCGTCGACCAGCTTCGGATCAAGCTTGAAAGCCAGCATTGCCTTCGGCGAGCCGTCCGGATTGCGCTGGAAGTAATTGGTGCGCAGCGTCGCATCGATGACGTTGACATAGCGGCGCAAGATGCGGTCGTCGTCCAGGCTCGGCACGCCGGAGAGCGCCGTTTCGACCTTCGCATGCAGATCGGCGAGCTTCTTGGCGCTTGCCTTCTCTGCCAGTGCGATATCGTGTGCATCATGGAAAAGACGAAACAGGTTTGCGGCAATGTCGGGATATTTGTCCAGCGTCGTGGCAATATAGTCCTGCGAATAGGCGATGCCGGCCTGGCGCAGGTAGCGCGCATAGGCACGGAGTACATTGGCTTGGCGCGCCGAAAGTCCCGCGGACAGGATCAGCCGGTTGAAGCTGTCATTGTCGATTTCGCCCTTGAAGGCCGCGACGAAAGCCTCTTCCAATGCCGCACCGTATCGCTCCAGATCGACTGTGCCGCCACGGGCCTCGACCCGCATATCATGCAGCACGACAAGCTTCGCAGCGCCACCGGCGGCCGGAGCCGCGATGTCGAATGTCCGCTCGCTGACGGCATTGAAGCCGAGATTTTCCAGAAGCGGCACGCGGCGCGACAGTGCCAGTTGGCCGCCGGCGTGAAAAATCTTCAGCGACAGGACCGCTCCGTGATCCTCCTGGCGATCGTAGAACTTGATACGGATCGGTTCGCCCTCGGCGCAGGCAAGGATATCCGGCAGATCAAGCACCGTTTCTTCCGGCGTGAACGTGTCCTGGAAAGCGTTGTCGACATTGATCCTGCCTGCCTCATGGCCTGCCAGAGCCTCGAAACGATCGACCCAGCGCGCGGTAATGCGGCGGATCGTGTCTTCGAGTTCGGACTGGAGAACACGCGGCGTCTTGCCGCCGGAACGGCCGATAATGAAATGCACCCGTGCGACGCCGCCTTCCGGAAAAGCCGGATAGTAGGCGGAAACACGCCCGTCATAGGCAGTCTTGAGATAGGTGCCGATCTTCTCACGGACGTTGGAGTCATATTCCTCAAGCGGCACGTAGACGAGAACCGAGACGAAGCGATCGAAACGGTCGATGCGCGGCAGCACCCGCACACGCGGCCGGTCGGCCAGTTCGTTGATCTGCTCGGCGAAGCTCGCGAGCAAGCTCCTGTCGATCTGGAAAAGGTCGTCGCGCGGATAGGAGTCGAGCGTGTTGCCCAGCATACGGCCCGAATGGCTCATCGGGTCGAAGCCGAAATGCGTTTTGACCCAGTTGATCTTGGAGCGCAGCAGCGGAATCTCATCAGGCGTGGACGTATAGGCGGTCGAGGTGAAAAGGCCGACGATGCGCAGTTCGCCGGTAACGTTGCCCTTGTCATCGAACCGTTTGACGCCGACGTAATCCATGTAGCCACGGCGATGCACGACTGATTTGACGTTCGCCTTGGTCACGATCAGGAAATCGGGGCCATCGAGGAAAGCCAGGATTTGTGGTGTCGTCGTCACCGCATCCTTGCCCGTGCGCAAAACGCGTACGTCCGGATCCGACAGGATGCCGAGGCCGGCACCCTTGTCGCGCTCGACTTTGGCGTCCGATCCCTTGCCGGAATAGACATATTCCCGCATGCCGAGGAAAGTGAAGTTGCCGTCGCGCAACCATTTCAGGAAGGCAACCGCCTCGTCGCGATCGGCCTTTTTGCCGCCGGCGCGATAGGCTGACAGGTCCTCGATCGCCGTATCCACCTTGGCAAGCATCGGCTTCCAATCGGAGACGGTCAGCCGCACCTGCTCCAGCACCAATGTCAGGCGCTTCGTCAGATCGGCCGATTGCAGTTCCGTCAGTGGCGCGAGGTGGATTTGCATATGGCTGACGCGACTTGCCGGCGCCCCGGGATGATCGGCCGAGTAAAGTTCGGGAGACTTGCCCTGCTCGATCACCAGGATGGGATGGACCGCCATATAGAGATCGCGATAGCTGCTGGTGATCTCGCCCATGACGGATTCATAGAGGAAAGGCATATTGTGATCGGTCACGGACAGCACCGATACCGTAACGCCGCCGGGCTCGAGATTGGCGACCGGCGCGACGCTGATCTGCGGCACCTTGCCATCCCATTTGGCAAGTTCCTGGGCAGAATGCAGGGTTGAGTGTGCCAGCATGTCCGGGCTATAGCGTTTCAGATCGTCGTCGCTGGCTCGATTGAAAAGAATTTCCGGATCGAGAAACGGAGCGCCAGCGGCCACGGCAATTTTCCGCGCCAGATCGAATTGCTTATGCCTTTTGGGATCGATTTTTTCAGCCATTGGTCGTTCCTCCACTTAACGTCTTGTTGTTATTTTAACTGCACCGGCCGCAGCCTCTTCCATGATGAAAGGGAAGAGCTTGCGCTGCATGGTCTTTCTGCTGCGATGCTGAGCTACCGCTTTCGCACGGACTTGCGTCCAAGCATCCTTCCATATTCGGATAAACCGGCCCCGCACCTCCCTGCGGGAAACCCTCAGTTGATGTTATGATCGGAGTGCTTGATGTTGCAAGTCCCGCAGTGAATGCGGTTTTGCGAATTGATCACAAATGCGTCCTGGCCATGCGTTTCGCGTCTCGATGATCTCGCAGTGATGGGTGAGCCGATCGGGCGAGCGCGGTTGAACCGCGCCGGAGAGCATCACCGCCGAGATTTCAATCTGGACCCATGGTGGCGACGTCGATCACAATGGAAAAGGTCTTAACCTATTGCGACGACAAATTCCCGCGGCGAAAGCCGAGTGGACGACGATTTCGGCCACGGCGGAAACAGACAGGCCTATTCGATTCCCTTAACTTGAAAGGCTGGCATTGACGTATGGGCGCCAGCCGCCCAGATGGGTGATTTCCTCGGCGTCCCTCACCGCATGCGCTTCACAGAGAAAGCCCGAAACCGACGAGCCATCATCCAGCTTGATCTTGCCGATGCCGAGCGGCGCCGGAATTTTCTGCACGAAGCGGCCGAACGCGTGCGGCGGCAGAGCCCAGACTTCTACCGCCAGTCCCGATCCTATGAAACCAGGCTCAAAAATCAGGCCCGGTTTCGGCGGCGTAGTGTCGGGCAGGACGAACAGCCGGTAGCCGGCAGCAGTCTTGCAGGCCTTGACCAGTCGCCCGCCGGGGCCGGTCAGTTCATGGTTCAGCGGCATGCCAGTCAGATGCGCACCGACCACGACCAGGGGCACAAAGCCGTCATCGATCATCGGAACCCGGCTGATTTCGGGGAGAGTAGCGGTGCGATCGACGCCCATACCGGCCGCGAGCGTCCGGTGCATGGCATCGGCAAAGGGAGCAAGCGCATCATCGGTGAAAGCCGGGCCGATCAGGGTGACGCCGGCCGGGAGATGGCCGTCAGCGTCGAAGCCGGCAGGAATGGCGATCGCGGCGCAATCGAGCAGGTTGACGAAATTGGTGTAGCGGCCAAAATGGCCGTTGCGGACGATCGGATCGGCCAGCATGTCCTCGACCGTATAGGTGGTGGGCGAGGTCGGCAACATCAGGATATCGACCTTCTCCCACTCAACCTTGGTCTTCTGGCGCAGCGCTTCGAGCCTGTATTTGCCTTCGAAGGCGGCCACGGCGTCATAGGCCTTGGCGCCTTCGATGATCTTTAGCACGGTCGGGTCGAAATCCCCGGCATTGGTGGCGATGAAATCCTTCACTGCGGCGAGACGCTCCGCCACCCAGGGGCCATTGTAAAGCAGTTCGGCCGCCTGGCGGAACGGTGCGTAGTCGAAGGGCACGATTGTTGCACCCAAAGACCGGGCGCGTTCAATCGCTGCATCATAGAGCGCTTCGACATCCTTGTTGCCGAAGAATTCGCGCTCGGGACCGTCAAGCACGCCGATCCTCAAGCCTGATGCGGGCAGGCTCGCGGGAACGGCCTTGCGCGAAAAGGGATCAGCGGCGTCATAGCCTTCCATCACCTTGCGGATCACAACACCATCGCCCACGGTCGCGGCGAAGACGGTGACGACATCGACGCTGCGGCAGGCCGGCACGACGCCGACATTGGGCACGAGACCCGGCGTCGGCTTGATGCCGACGAGATTGTTGAAGGCGGCCGGCACGCGGCCGGAGCCGGCCGTATCGGTGCCGAGCGCGAAGGTGGCTAGACCGGAAGCGACCGTCACTGCCGAGCCCGAGCTCGACCCGCCCGACACATAGGCCGGATCGAACACCGAGCGCGGTGCGCCGTAGGGAGAGCGGGTGCCGTTCAGCCCGGTGGCAAACTGGTCGAGATTGGTCTTGCCGATGACGATGGCGCCGGCCGCCTTCAGGCGGGCAACCACGGTCGCATCCTTCTCCGGCTGGAAGGCATAGGCAGGGCAGGCCGCCGTCGTCGGCAGGCCGGCGACGTCGATATTGTCCTTGACCGCGAAGGGTATGCCCCAGAGCGGCAGGCTGTTGGGTTCCGGCGCGCGTGCCAGCAATTCCTTTGCCGCCGCACGAAGTGCGTCATCGGGCGTGGGGGTGATGAACACTGCCGGGTCCTTGCTGGCGGCACGGCGGGCAATCACCTCCTCGATGACATCGAGCGGTGTCGCGCCGGCTTGATAGGCGGCGCGAAGGCTGGAAAGATCGAGAATAGTGGGCAGCATGTCAGCATTCCTCCAGGACGACGATGACGTCGCCAGCTCTAATGTTTCGGCCGGGGCCGGCGCGCAATTCGCGCACCCGGCCTGCGGCGTGGGCAGTGACGTTGATTTCCATTTTCATCGATTCGATGATTGCCAGTGTATCGCCCGGCGCCACTGTGGCACCCGGTTCGACCATAATTTTCCAGATATTGCCGGGGACCGAACTTGCCGCTCCGAAGCAACCGGCCGGGACATCGCCGTCGAGGCTTTGACCGGCGCCTTCATCGGCGACGAAACTGTCGAGCCCTGCCTCCTTCCAGCGCTGGCGTTCAGCTTCGAAGGCCGCCTGCTGGCTGGTCTTGAAACGAGCAATAGACTGGGCATTGTCGCTGAGCGTTTTTTCATAAGCAGCGTAGGAGAATTCTGTTTCCTCGATCTTCACTGGGTAGCCGCCATGCGGGAAGGCGGCGCGGGCCTCCATCAGTTCCTGGTGGCTGACGGGGAAGAAGCGGATCTGGTCGAAGAAATCGAGCAGCCAGGGCTTGCCCTTGGCGAATTCGGGCGTCTGGCGCCAGGTGTTCCAGACCTGGATGGTACGGCCGAAGAGCTGGTAGCCGCCCGGCCCCTCCATGCCGTAGATGCACATATAGGCGCCGCCGATGCCGACAGCGTTTTCCGGCGTCCAGGTGCGGGCCGGATTGTATTTCGTCGTCACCAGCCGATGCCGGGGATCGATCGGGGTCGCCACCGGCGCACCGAGATAGACGTCGCCAAGACCGAGCACGAGATAGCTGGCATCGAAGATGATGTCGCGCACGGCCTGCTCGTCGGCGAGCCCATTGATGCGGCGGATGAACTCGATATTCGACGGGCACCAGGGCGCGTTGGGGCGCACCAGTTCCTGATATTTGCGCATTGCCAGCTGTGCTTCGGGATCGTTCCATGACAGCGGCAGATGCACGACGCGGCTCGGCACTTTGACGTCATGCGCCGAAGGCAGCGTGGTCTCGATCTCGGCCAGCAGGCCGAGCAGCCGGCGCCGCGTCAGCGCCGTGCCGTCATAATGGATCTGCAGCGAGCGGATGCCGGGCGTCAGGTCGATGAGACCAGGCAGTCTTGCCTGCAGCACCGCTTGCATCAGGAGGTGCACGCGCAGCCGAAGTGCGATGTCGAGGCTCATCGGGCCGTATTCGACCAGCAGATTGTCCTCGCCCTGCCGGCGATAGACGACGGAGACGGGCCCATCGTCATGACGCCCGACGATCGCCGAGCCGGTGTCGATGGGATTGCGGATCGCCGGCCCGGCAATCGGGTCTTCCGCAGGCTTGACCGGTCGGAAGCGGATCGTGTCGCCCGGCTTGAACTGGCCCATTTTCCATTGCTCGTCGCGGGCGATCACCGCCGGGCAGACGAAGCCGCCAAGGCTCGGGCCGTCCGGGCCGAGGATGATCGGCATGTCGCCGGTGAAGTCGATCGCACCGATCGCATAGGCATTGTCATGCAGGTTGGAGGGATGCAGCCCCGCTTCGCCACCGTCGCTGCGCGCCCATTTCGGCGCCGGGCCGATCAGCCGCACGCCGGTGCGGGCGCTGTTGAAATGCACTTCGTAATCGGTCGAGAACAGCGTCTCGATATCGCTCTCTGCAAAGAAATCCGGGGCGCCATGTGGGCCATAGATGATGCCGACATCCCACTGCCGCGTCAGGTTGGCAGGTTCGCTCGCCGGCTGTGCCGGTTCGCTTGGTTTCTGGCCAGCAAGATGCAGCACATGGCCGGTCTTGAGCGTGCCGGTGGCATTGCCGCCGAAGCGGCCGAGATCGAAGGTGGCGCGCGAGCCGAGCACGACGGGGGCGGCAAACCCGCCGGCGACCGCGAGGTAGGCGCGCTGCCCGGGTCCGTTGATCGGACCAATCGTCAATGTCTGGCCGGCGCGAATGGAGATCGGCCTGTTGTGCGGCAGCCTCTCGCCATCGCAAGTCATCGGCATTTCCGCGCCGGCGAGTGCCACAACGCTGTCGGCGAAGAAGCGGAGCATCGGTCCGGCGACCGTCAGCTCCAAGGCTGTCGTCGTATCGCCATTACCGACCAGCCGGTTGGCGTGCCGGAAGGACCGTTCGTCCATCGGACCGCTCGGCGGCACGCCGACATGCCAGAGGCCCAAACGGCCCGGCAGTTCCTGCAGGCTCGATTGCGCGCCCGGCGCCAGCACCTCGATGATATCGGGGGTGAAGGCGAAATCGCGCAGTGCAGTGGTCGCTACCTTACCGCTGGCCAGTAGGTCGGAGGCGGCGATTGCACGCAGGTAATCGAGATTGGTTTCGATGCCGGCAATCGAGGTTTCGGTCAGTGCGGTTTGCAGCTTGGCAATCGCTGCGGACCGGTTCTCGGCGGCAACGATCACCTTGGCCAGCATCGGATCGTAGAAGGGCGTTACCTCCGTGCCGGTTTCGATCCAGCCGTCGACGCGTGCGCTTTCGGGGAAAGCAACTTCGGTCAGCAGGCCGGCGCTGGGGCGGAAATCGGCATGCGGCATCTCGGCATAGACACGTGCCTCGATCGCTGCTCCCTTGGGCACGAGATCGACCGCCGCCGCAAGCACGTCCTCGCCGGCCGCCTGGCGGACCATCCACTCGACCAGATCGATGCCGAACACCGCCTCGGTTACCGGATGCTCGACCTGCAGCCGGGTGTTGACCTCGAGGAAGTAGAATTCCTCACGCACGGGATCATAGATGAATTCCACCGTGCCGGCGGATTCATAGGAAACCGATTTGCCGAGATCGACCGCCGCCTTGTGCAGGCGTGCGCGCACAGCATCCGAAAGGCCGGGCGCTGGCGTTTCCTCAATGACCTTCTGGTTTCGACGTTGCAGCGAGCAGTCTCGTTCGCCAAGCGCGATCACCGCACCCTTGCCATCGCCGAAGATCTGCACCTCGACATGCCGGGCTGCGGCGACGAAGCGCTCGATATAGACGCGCGCATCGCCAAAGCTTGCCCGCGCCGTGCGCTGCACGCTTTCGAACGAGGCTTTCAGCGCGGCCGGATCGGCGCAAAGCTGCATGCCGATGCCGCCGCCGCCGGCTGTGCTCTTGAGCATTACCGGATAGCCGATGGTCTCGGCCGCCGCCAAGGCCTCTTCGGCACTTTGCAGCAGGCCGGTGCCGGGCAGCAGCGGCACGCCGCTCTCCCTGGCCAGTTCCCGAGCAGTATGCTTCAGGCCGAAGGCCGAGAGATGCTCCGGTCGCGGGCCGATGAAGGCAATTCCTTCGCCGGCAAGGCGTTCGGCGAAACCGATATTTTCCGAGAGAAAGCCATAGCCGGGATGCACCGCCTCGGCACCGGTCGCCTTGCAGGCGGCGATGACGGCGTCGACATTCAAGTAGCTCTCGCTCGCCGGTGCAGGGCCGAGGCGAATGGCTTCATCCGCGCTCAGGGCCGCTTTGGCAAAACGGTCGGCGTCGGAATAGACGGCAACGGAAGCGATGCCCATTTTCCTGAGCGTTCGGATGACGCGGACGGCGATTTCGCCGCGATTGGCAATGAGGACTTTCTTGAACATCTCAGCCCTCGGCATTCCAGATCAGCACCCGGATCGGCGTCGGGTCGAAGCCGTTGCAGGGATTGTTGACCTGCGGGCAATTGGAGATGACGCAGAGCACATCCATTTCGGCGACCAGCTCGACATAATCGCCGGATGCGGAAATGCCGTCGACGATGGTCATCTTGCCATCCGGGCTGATCGGCACGTTCATGAAGAAATTGATGTTGGGCACGATGTCGCGCTTGCTCATGCCGTGCCTGGAAACTTCGAGCACGAAATTGTCGCGGCAGGCATGCAGGTATTTCACGCCGTGGCCGAAGCGCACCGTATTGCTCTCGCAGGAGCAGGCGCCGGCGGAGGTGTCGTGCCGGCCGCAGCTGTCGGCGGTCATGGTCAGCATCACCCGGCCTTCATTGGAGATGATTTTGGTGCCGATGCCGACATAGGCGCCGGCCTGGGCCCGCATCGTGTCCTGGTTGGAATAGCGTTCGGCGAAATCGTCGGCGCGGTAGAACAACGTGTCGATCGCCTGCTGGCCGTAACTGTCCTCGATGCGGATCGTCTGGCCCTTGCGGACCACGCCCGACCAGGGGGCTTCGGCGGGGATGAAGTGATCCTCGACAGCGTTTTCGAGGCTGCGAGAGGGGGAGGTCTGGACGAAATCACTCATGGTTCTCTCCCTCAGGCCAGCATCATCGCATTGTTCTCGAAGCCTCTGATGGCTTCGGCGGTTGCCGTCCGGCAGAGGTCGTCGGCGACCGGCAATGCTGGGCGGAAGCGGGTGACGATCACCGGCTTCGGCTGATAGAACGGATCGGGATCGAGGGGATGCGGGCAATTGGAAAGACCGACCAGCATGTCCATCTCGGCGCGTAATTCGGCATAGTCGCCGCTATTGGAACGTTTGCCGCGCCAGGCGAAGTGGCCCTCATCGTCGACGCTGACGGGAGCAAAGAGGTTGAGCACGCCGGGAATGTCGCGCCGGTCGAGCCCGAGCTTGCCGGCCACGAGAATGAGATTGTCGCGAGTGTTGCGGGTTTTGGTGCCGGGATATTTCACGGCATTCGACGCGGCGGTCGAACCGCCCATCAGGCAGTCATGCGCCCCGCAACTGTCCTCGACCAGCGAGAACATCACCCGGCCCATATCGGAAAAGATCACTCTTCCCTTGCCGAGCGCCGTCGTCCACTGCACCTTGACCGTATCGACCAGGTTGATCCGCTCGCTGGTGTCATCGGTGTTCCAGGCGATCAGCGCCACGGTCGAATTGCCCTCGGCCTGATCGATGCGGATCGCTTCGCCGCGCAGCAATTTCGTCGACCAGTACCAGCCGCCGGGAACGGTCTCCTGATGGATGACCGTCTCGGCCGCGATCGGCGGCGCCGGCAGCGGACTGGCGGCGGGTAGCGCCTTGGGCGCGAATTCCAGACCCTTTCTCTGGTGTTCCTCGTAGCGCGCGCGGTTGGCGGCGATTTCCTCGGGCGAACGTCGGATATGCATCATCACTTTTCTCCTGATGGTGCCGGGCCGTCCCGGTATTGCCCCAGGGAGACGACCGGGTCGTCCCGGTCGGGGCTGTAGATCGAAGCCTGGCCGGCAAGCCGTGGCGGCCAGATGGAAATGTCCTTGGTGATGGTGGCGCCGTAGCGCTCCTTCTCTTCCGGCCGATCGCGCGGCCGCTCGAAGGCGACGACGCGGCTCGCCAGCGTGAAGGCTTCGCGCATGTCATGCGTGACCATCACCACCGTCATCTGCGTCTCGTTCCAGAGCCGCTTCATCAGCTTGTGGATCTCGGCGCGGATGCCGGGGTCGAGCGCGCCGAACGGTTCGTCGAGCAACAGAACCTTGGGCTTCATGATCAGCGCCTGCGCCAGCGCCAGCCGCTGCTGCATGCCGCCCGAAAGCTGGGCCGGATATTTTTTCTCGGCGCCGGCAAGACCCACTTCGGCGATCATCTGGCGGGCTTGCTCTTCGGCGCTTCGGCGGGCAGCGCCGAAAAGCTTTGCCTTGTAGCGCGCGGCAGAGAGCTCCAGCCCCAGCAGCACGTTGCCGAGCACGGTGAGATGCGGAAACACCGAGTAGCGCTGGAAGACCACGCCGCGATCCGGCCCGGGCTCGCCCGGCAGCGCCAAGCCATCGAGCAGGATCGTTCCCCTGGTCGGCTGCTCCTGGCCGAGCAGCAGGCGCAGGAAGGTCGACTTGCCGCAGCCGGACGGCCCGACCAGGGCGACGAAGGCGCGCGAGGCGACCGTCAGCGACACCCGCTCCAGCACGATCTGGTCGCCATATTCCTTCCAGAGATTGTCGATCACCAGCTCGCTCATGCCTGCTTCTCCAGTTCCGACCAGGGGAAGACGGCAATACGCAGGCGGTCGAGCAGGAAGTTCATCACCACGGCCAGCAGCGTGATCCAGACGACATAGGGAAAGATCACATCCATCGCCAGATAGCGGCGGACGAGGAAGATGCGGTAGCCAAGCCCCGATTCCGAGGAGATGGCTTCCGCCGCGATCAGGAACAGCCAGGCCGGACCGAGCTGCAATTTCAGGCAGGTGATCAGCCGCGGCAGGATCTGCGGCAGCACGACGCGCAGCGCAATCTGCCAGGAGGTTGCGCCTAGCGTTTCGGCCTTGACGGTCTGCTCGCGCGGCAATTCGAGCGCCTTCAGCGCCAGGTCGCGGACCATGGTCGGCGCGACGCCGATGACGATCAGCGCGATCTTCGACGTCTCGCCCAAGCCCATGATGATGAACAGGATCGGCAGCAGCGCCAGCGGCGGCACCATGGAGATGACGGCGACGAACGGCGCCAGCAGCGACCGGATATAGGGCAGGACACCGATCGCCATGCCGATGACGAGCGCGATCGCCGTCGAAATACCCAAGCCCGCGACCAACCGGATCAGGCTCGCACCCGTATCCGACCAGAGCAGATAGTCGCCGGTGCGCTGGTCGGCGACGAAGGCCATGCGGTTGATGGCGTCGGCGAAGCCGGCAAGGTTCGGCAAGAGCTTGTCATTGGCATTGACGGCCAGCCGATCGGCCGAGCCGATCGCATAGGCGATCAGCACGGCGATGAAGGGCACCAGCAGCAGGGCAAGCTGTGCACCGCGGCCCGGCCTAGCATTGATCCAGCGCATGTCTATCGCTCCGAAAACGATGAAATCTCAGAGCTTTCCGTCGGCTGCCGCCTTCATATAGGTGGTGGTGAACCTGAGCTTGACGTTGCCCTTGTCGCCGAGGATCGTGCCGTCGGGCATTTCGATACCGATTACATCGGCGGAGGCTGCGCCATTGCCGAGCAGGCCCTTGGAGAACAGGAAGTTGCGGACCGAATCCATGGTTTTCGGCAAAGCCGGGGAACTGGTGAAGGCGAGCGCATCGGCCGGCTTGTCGAACAGTTTCGTGGCCGCGACCTGGGCATCGAAACCTTTGAGGTCGGTGCCGGAGGCCTTGCCCATGGCGTCGCGGGCCGCCTTGGCCTCGGCGGTGTCGGCCTTCATATAGGCGGCGGTCTCATACCAGATGCCGGCCAGTGCCTTGCCGAAATCGGGATTGTCCTTCAGCGTCGCGGTATTGGCGGCCATCAGGTCGATGATCTCGCCAGGAATCTGCGAGCTGTCGAACACTTTCTTCGCTGTGGGATCTTCGAGAATGGTCGAGACCAGCGGGTTCCAGGTGACAACGGCCGTCACGTCTGCCGTCTTATAGGCGGCGACCATGTCGGCATCGGATGTGTTGATCACCTTGACGTCGCGCTCGCTCATCTTGAGGCTCTCGAGCGCCCGGGCAAGCAGATAGTCCGAGACGGAGAACTGGACCAGGTTGACGTTCTGGCCCTTGATGTCGGCGAGCGTGCCCTTGTTCTTGAGGATCACCGCGTCATTGCCGTTGGAGAAATCGCCGACGATGACGGCGGTCGTATCGACACCGCCGGCCGCCGGAATGGAGAGCCCGTCCATGTTGGTCAGCGTCACCGCATCGAACCCGCCGGCCGTGAACTGGTTCATCGATTCGACATAGTCGTTGAACTGGGTGACATCGATCTTGATGCCATATTTGTCGGCCCATTTCTTGACGATGCCATGGTCGGCGGCGTAGCCCCAGGGCATCCAGCCGACATAGATCGACCAGGCGACCTTGAATTCCTTCTTCGGCGCGGCATCGCCGGCCGACAGGCCGCCCGCGACGAGTGCTGCAGCCAGAGTGGTGATGGACAGGATTTTCGACAGCGTCTGCATTCAATTCCCCTTTTGCTTGTTCTCAAAAAGGGATCGGCATAGACCATCGCGCCGCCAATCCCTTGGCCAACGAGGTCTCCCGGGCTTTTCTCCCGCCGTGCATCCGGTGGGATGTCTCCCACACCGGTGGTAGCTCTCGGACCAGCACGCTCGCAGGAGCGCCGGAACCCTAGCCACCAACTCTGCATACAACGGAGCAAGGGGCGTGCCACTTCCCTAAGCCTTTGATCTTGTTGTGGTTAAGTGAAATAGATCGAGTTTATGGTGAAGACGCACATGCATTTGCACGAAAAATAGGCGTTGCCGGCCTGAGCGATAGGCAAAGCTCGATGCGGGGTCACGTGCGTTGTGTGGGAGCTGAGTACGATGAGAAAATCATTTTTGGCGAGGCAGGTGGAAGCCGATGCATGGAAGCGCAGCGCCTGGAGCCAAATACCGGAAACCGATCAGCCGCGGGCAAAGTCGTTCCAGGCATCCTCGACAAGCGTGATGTGGGCGCGCATGAATTTGGCTGCGTCACCACGGTTACCCTGCAGGATCGCCTCCACCACCCGTCCATGCTCCGCATGCGAGCGGGCGAGGCGCCCAAGGGTGGAGAATTGTGCACGGCGGAAAGGCTGCAGGCGCTGGCGCGTCTGGCGCGTCACGTCTTCGAGATAGCCGTTGTGAGAACCCTGATAGATGGCATTGTGGAACATCTCGTTGAAACGGATATAGCTCTGGCGATCACCGGCGGAGACGATGGCCGACATGTCTGCGTGGAGGCGGTCCAGCGCGTAGCGTTCGGCGACGGTCATCCGCTCGGCACAGAACTCGGCGCACAAGGATTCGAGATAAGCCATCAATTCAAACATCCCAGTCAGGGCTGGGGCATCGGGTTTGGCGACGATCGTGCGGCTATGCGGCTTTTGCTGCACCAGCCCGCTGGCCACAAGTTGCTTGAGCGCCTCGCGAATGGGCGTGCGTGACACCGAGAATTCCGACGCCAGTTGCGACTCGTCGAGCACCGATCCCGGAGAAAGATCACCGCCAATGATCCTGTCGGCGAGCTCCCGCCTGATCTCCTCCGCCGATGTGCGTGGCAATTTCTCTAGCACTGGCCCGTCCATCAGCTTGCCGACCGCAAAAGTCAGGCATCCATCATGCTCACATGCGCAGCGGCCACCTTCCAGCCAGTCGCCGTTCGGATCCAGACCTGTGTCTGGCGACCGACCTTGCCCGGTATGTCCTCGCGCAGGAACATGGTCTGGGCCGTCGCGCAGTCGCTGCCGTAGCTGGTGATCACGGTACGGTCAAGCTTGCGCTCGAACGGCGCCTGGCTTGCGCGGAAGGCAAGGATCTCCGTATAGCCATGCTGGACGTCGTTGACCCCATAGCGCACTGTCTCTGCATGATCGAGGAACATGCGCGCCAAAGTCTCGTTGTCATTGGCGAGAAGGGCGGCTTCATAGGCGGCAAAGATAGCCTCGACTTCCGCCAGCACGGCCGGATCATTGATGGTCATCGGTTGCCCTTCGCTTCATCCACTGTCGCTCATCAGACATCGGCCATCTCCACCGTCACGGCCTCCTTCAGTGCGGCAAGCGGCGTCACCCAACCGACAATGCCGCCCTGTGCCACGATCATTTCGATCGCGGCCGCTTTGAATGCGGGGAAATAGCTCTCCGTCGCATCCTCGATCAGCAGGCATTCATAGCCGCGATCATTGGCCTCACGCATGGAGGTCTGGACGCAGACCTCCGTCGTCACGCCGGCAAAGACCAGATGGGTTATGCCGCGGCTGGCCAGCGTCTCGTGCAGGCCGGTGTCCCAGAACATGCCCTTGCCGGGTTTGTCGACGACGATTTCGCCGGCAAGCGGTGCAAGAGCGTCGACGATCTGGTTGCCCGGCTCGCCGCTCACCAGAAGGCGTCCCATGGCTCCGGTCTCACCGATCTTTAGAGACGGGTTGCCGCGGCGGATTTTCGATGGCGGGCAATCGGACAGGTCGGGTCTGTGGGCCTCGCGCGTATGGACGATCGGCCAGCCCTGCGCACGGAAAAGTGCGATCAGGCCGACCGTCGCCGGGATGATGGCTTCGAGGCGACCGACATCGTTGCCGAGACTGTCACCGAAGCCGCCTTTCTCGATGAAATCGCGCTGCATATCGATCACGACCAGCGCCGTATGCTCTGGGTCGAGCGGATAGGGATAGGGCCGTGCGGCAACCTCAATCATGTCATTTCCTCTGCTTGCACATGTCGTCGTCCCAAAGCCGCTTCCCGCTTCTCGGCGACATGCCTAATGCCCCGCCATGTGCTGCCCGATGATATTTCGATCGGTCTGTTCGATCGGCGAGACATAGGTGATCGTGCCGCCGGACATCACCGCGACGCGATCCGCCAGTTCCAGGATCTCGTCGAGGTCCTCGGAGACCAAAAGCACGGCCGCGCCGCGATTGCGTGCCTCCATGATCTGCGAGCGGATATCGGCGACGGAGGCGAAATCGAGCCCGAAGCAGGGATTGGCGACGATCAGCACGTCGACATCGCCCGAAAGTTCGCGTGCGAGGATGGCGCGCTGTACATTGCCGCCCGACAGCGACTCGATCGGCGCGTCCGGCGACGTGGTCTTGACGTTGTAGCGCGAGATCAGTTCCTCGGCCTTTTTCTTCATCGGGCCGGGACGCATCCACCAGCCCAGGCTCGAAATCGGCGGCTTGTCGAATGTCCGGAAGGCGATGTTTTCGGCGACGCTCATGCGCGGCACCGCGGCATTCTTCAGGGGCTCTTCCGGCAGGCCGAACACTTTGAAGCGGTCGAAATTGCCGCGGGTCGGGGTAAAATCCTTGCCGTTGATGAAGATCTGGCCTTGCGACAACAGCCGCTGGCCGGAGAGCGCCTCGACCAGCGCCGACTGCCCGTTGCCGGAGACGCCGGCAATGCCGACGATTTCGCCGGACTTGACCTTGAGGTTGATCGCGTGGATCGCCGGCAAGCCGATCTCGTCTTCGGCGAACAGGCCGGCGAGGTCAAGCACGTCGTGCCGATTCTTCTGTGGTGCGCGTATCGCCCGATCCTTGACCTCGGTGTCGCCGATCATCATCCGGCTCATCTCTTCAACCGTCGCCGTTCGGGCGTCGCCATCGCCGGTCAATCGGCCGCGGCGAAGCACGGTGAAGCGGTCGCAAAACGACTTCACCTCGCGGAACTTGTGGGAGATCATCAGCACGGTGATTTCGCCGCGCTCGGTCATGCCGCGCAACAGGCCGAGCATTTCGTCGGCCTCACCCGGCGTCAATACCGATGTCGGCTCGTCAAGGATCATGAAGCGCTGGTCGAGATAAAGCAGTTTCAGGATTTCGAGCTTCTGCTTCTCGCCCGCCGACAGAGACGAGACCTGGGTGTCGAGCGGCACGCGAAACGGCATGGTTTGCATGAATGCGTCGAGCGCCTTGCGCTCCTTCGCCCAATCGATGACGCTGGGCACGTCAGCGCGAGAGATCACCAGATTCTCGGCCGCCGTCAGGCAGGGCACGAGGGTGAAATGCTGGTAGACCATGCCGATGCCGTTGGCGAGCGCGTCACGCGGGCTCTTGATCGAGATCTGCTTGCCATCGAGCAGGACCTGGCCTTTGTCGGCGGAGTAAAAACCCATGATCGATTTGACCAGCGTCGATTTTCCCGCGCCGTTCTCGCCGAGCAGCGCGTGGAAGGAGCCGGCCTCGACGCGTAGCGATACATCGGCGAGAGCTGTGAAATGGCCGAACGTCTTGGTCATGCCGAGCGCTTCAAGCGACGGCGCACGCCTGGTCCTTTCCGTCATGACTTGCCCTCCGGCAACACGGCGATGAAATCGGCCGAATTGGAGACGGCGCCGAAGACGCCGCCCTGCATCTTGATCATGTCGATGGCGGCAAGGTGATTGGATTCCTTGGTCGCCGCGCAGCAGTCTTCCAGAAGCAGGCATTCATAGCCGCGGTCATTGGCGTCGCGCATCGTTGTGTGGACGCAGACATCCGTCGTGACCCCGGTGAAGACGATGTTGCGGATCGTCCGCATCGACAGCACGAGGTCGAAATCCGTGGCGAGGAAGGTGCCTTTGCCGGGCTTGTCGATGATCGCTTCGCCCGGCGCCGGTTGCAGTTCGGGGATGATCTCCCAGCCCGGCTCGCCGCGCACCAGGATGCGGCCGCACGGCCCCTGGTCGCCGATGCCGGCGCCGATGCGCTGCGAGCGCCAGCGCTTGTTGGCCGGCAGGTCGGAGAGGTCTGGCTTATGGCCCTCGCGGGTGTGGATGATGAAATAGCCCTTCGCTCGCATGGCCTTCAGCACGTTCTGGATCGGGCCGATCGGTTTGCGGGTCAGCGATATGTCGTAGCCCATCGAGTCGACGTAACCGCCCGGTGCGCAGAAATCGGTCTGCATGTCGATGACGACGAGGGCGGTGTTGTGCGGTCCCCAGTCGCCGTCGAACGGCCAGGGATAGGGATCGGCGGCGAGTGTCGTGCCGCCCGTAACCATTGCTGCTTCGATACGTTCGTCCATGCTTGCCATGTGCCTGATCTCATTTGTTGACGGAGAGTTCGCCCGGCACTTCGCGTGCCGCCGACTTCGACTGGGCCGAGGCGATCATGATGAAAAGCGTGAGGATATAGGGCGCTGCATTGAAGAAATAATAGCCCTGGGAAATGCCGATCGACTGCAGCGACGGGCCGAGGGCACCGGCGGCGCCGAAGAGAAGCGCCGCAAGCAGGCAACGCAGCGGCCCCCAACGGGCGAAGATCACCAGCGCCACGGCCATCAGGCCCTGGCCGGATGACAAGCCCTGATTCCAGGCGCCGGGATAATAGAGCGACAGGAAGGCGCCGCCGATGCCGGCCATGAAGCCGCCGATCGAGGTGGCGATGAAGCGGACGAGATCGACCGACACGCCCATGGCCTTGGCGGCCGGGGCGCTGTCGCCGGTCATGCGCACGATCAGGCCCCATTTGGTGTTTCTGAGGCCCCACCAGAGCAGGATTCCCAGCGCAATGCCGAGGAAGAACAGCGGATTGACCTGCAGCGCCTCGGCGAGACGCGAGTCGCCCGTCCATTCGCCGAGCGGGATTGCCTGCAGATGCGGTGCGGTCGGCTGGATGTAAGGCTTGCCGAAGAAGAAGGCGAGGCCGGTGCCAAAACTCATGATGGCGATGCCGATCGCCATGTCGTTGACCTTGGGCAGCTTGCAGATATAGCCGTGGATGGCGCCGAGCGCCATGCCGGCGAGGCCGCCGACAAGCACGCCGAACCAAGGGCTGCCGGTCTGGTAGGCGCCGGCATAGGCGACCATGGCACCGAGCACGAGCGAACCTTCGAGGCCGAGATTCACCCGGCCGGATTTCTCCGTCAGGCATTCGCCGAGCGCCACGAACATGAAGGGGGTGGAGACCCGGATCGCACCGCCGAGCATGGCGATCAGTGCAGTGACGAGCATCGATTCCTGCATCAGCGTGTCTCCCCGGATTTCGGTTGAAAGAAGGGAATGCGGCCGTAGAACGTATCGCTGGTCAACAGCACGACGAAAATCAGGCCTTGCAACACCAGCACCGTGGCGTCGGGCAGGCCCATGCGCCGCTGGATGACGCCGCCGGCCGCGGCCAGCGCGCCGAACAGCACCGCGACCGGAATGACCGCAAGCGGCACTTGCCGGGCGAGGAAAGCAACAAGGATGCCGGTGAAACCGTAGCCCGCCACCAGCGAGGCATTGGCCTGTCCATGGATCGCCGCGACCTCAAAGAAGCCGGCGAGCCCGGCGCAGGCGCCGGCAATGGCGCAACAGGAGACCAGCAGGAAGCCGACCGGCAGGCCCTGCGCTTGTGCAGCACGCGGATTGCCGCCGGTCATGCGGGCGGCAAAGCCGAAGGTGGTGCGGGTCATGAGGAAATGCAGGAGAATTGCAACGATGATGCCGACAAGCAGGCCCCAATGCACCTCGGTGCCCGGCATCGAGCCGATGCGATAGGCATCGCCGATCGGCATGGTCGACGGCTTGTTCGCCGACGAAGGATCGCGCAGTGCGCCTTCGACGAAGAAGTTCATGATGGCGATGGCGATGTAGGAGAGCAGCAACGAGGCGATCGTTTCGTTGACGCCGCGATAGTGCCTGAGCCAGCCTGTCAGGCCCAGCCAGAAGGCGCCCGCCGCCATGCCGAAAATCGCCATGACCGGCAGGGTGATGAACGGCCAGACCTGGTGGGTGACCAGCGGTATGGCGATGGCCGCTGACGCGAAGCCGCCGAGCACCAATGCCCCTTCGCCGCCGATCATGGTCAGACCGATGCGGGCGGGGATGGCGAAGGCAAGGCCGGTGAGGATCAAAGGCGCTGCACGCTGCAGCGTGTTCTGGAAGGAGAAGCTGGAGCCGAAGCCGCCGACCCAGATCAATTTGTAGAAGATGATCGGCGACTTGCCGAGCAGCAGAAGGAAGAGCGCGAACAGCACGGCGGAAACCAGCAACGCGGCCACCGGAATGATGATCGCCTCGGCGAATTTCAATCCCGTTACGGATTGGCTGCGGCGCATCATCCCCGCCGTTGTGGCATCGACAGTCATTGTCATGATCCTCTCCTGTCAGCGCTGTCGGAGTTCAATGGGCTTTTTAAGCGGCTGACGGCAGCCGGATGAGAGGCAGACACGGATGCCGACCCCTCAGTCAGCCGTCATCAAAAATCAGGTAATCGACCCCTGGACGCCCTCCAGCAGCCAGTTCATGCCGTCGAGATAGGGATCGTAATTGCCATAGGCCTTGTCGACCACGACCTTGCCCTTGTTGTCCTTGAGCGTGCCCTTGTAGATCGAGTCACCCTTGACCAGGCCGGCGATCGCGGCATCTGCCGCCTTCTTGGCCGCATCGGTGGCGCCGGCGCCGTAGGGGGTTGAGCGCAGCATGTCCTTGTCGTAGCCGCCGACGAGGAAATTCGGCAGTTCCTTACCGCCGGCGATATCAGCGGCATAGGATTTGTAAATCGTCTCCCATTTGTATTCGGCGCCGGTGATGAAGCCCTTGGGTGCGAGGCTTGCCTGCGAGGCATTGTGACCGCAGGTCTTGACGCCGCGGCCTTCGGCGGTCTGGATCACCACTTTCGGGCTGTCGACATGACAGGTGACGACTTCGCAGCCGGCATCGACCAGGGCGTTGGTGGCTTCCGCCTCGCGCACCGGCAGCGACCAGTCGCCGGTGAAGATTACATGCACGGTGGCGGCCGGATTGACGCT
Organism: Rhizobium sp. P2_G2; assembly: GCF_056403555.1. Lineage (NCBI taxonomy): Bacteria > Pseudomonadati > Pseudomonadota > Alphaproteobacteria > Hyphomicrobiales > Rhizobiaceae > Rhizobium > Rhizobium sp. P2_G2. Next base: position 48,171 of record NZ_JBFUFF010000032.1, on the reverse strand, counting down.
GCGGGCGCCAAGCAGCACCGAGTTGATATTGGAGAGCACCGAGGGGATCGGCTTGGCGGCGACGAAGCCGATCTTGCCCGTCTTCGACGACAGGCCGGCGGCGACGCCGTTCACATAATGCGCCTGGTTGAGATAGGGGAAGTAGGAGCCGGCATTCTTCGGATCCGTGTCCTTGTTCCACAGCGGCGCGGCATGGCGGAACTGCACATCCGGATATTTCTTGGCTATGTCGAGCACGAAGGGCTTATAATAGCCGAAGGACGTGGCGAGGATGAGGTTGGCGCCGTCGATGTTGATCATCGATTCCATCGACTTGGAAACGGCATCGGTTTCCGGCACGTTTTCTTCCTCGACGACCGTGACGCCGGAGACCTCCTTAAGCGCCTTGGCGGCGACGGCATGCGCCTGGTTCCAGCCGAAATCGTCACGTGGGCCGACATAGACGATGCCGAGAATGACATTCGTGTCGGCGCGGGCGATGGAGAGCGGCAGGGTGGAGGCGGCGATACCGGCAAGACCGGTTTTCAGCAGTGAGCGGCGGGAAATTTCAAATGACGACATGACAAGCTCCCTCGATAGGGGCGCGGAGGCGCGCCTTGAGGAGAGAGGAGCAAATTGCATGCCAGGACTTTTGCGGAGGAAAACTCTCGGCAACCGATTGATATGGTGAAGATATTTTCTTTTCTCTGGATTCTGCGAACGCAGCAATTGCGCGCTGCTGCGCAACTAAATTAATCATCTAAAAGTATTAGCATATTTTTTATGCAAATTTTCCGTATTGCATACAATGGGAAAAGTTCGCCAGATTTATGGAACAGTCGGATGAATAGCGTTCTCCGCGCATTGAGCATTGATTGCGCGCCGTCGCCGAGGATTTCTCCGGCATCATCCGCATGATCAGGCAGGAGGTCTCTGGCGGCACCTGCTGAAATGACGCGATCATGGGTACAAGACCTCCGGTTCGCCGCGCCGAAGGCATAGGGTCTCTGACGCGGCGGCGGGTTGGCGGCTGCGCTATGGCGAGGTCGATGAATGCGAAGAGCCGGACAAGCCTCTGACCGACGCGTCAATCGTCGATCCGGAAACCGACTTTCATGACCACCTGATAATGCGCGACTTCGCCATTCTCGATATGGCCCCTGATCTGCTCCACTTCAAACCATTCGAGATTTCTCATGGTTTTCGAGGCCCGAGAGATCGCGCCGTCAATCGCCTCGGTCACCGAGGTCTTGGAACTGCCGATAAGCTCCACTTTCTTATAGACATGATCGCTCATAGTAATCCTCCCAAGCTAAGGTTTGGTTGAAGACAATGTCCGTTCGTAGCGTTCGAGATTTGGGCGAAGAAATACGCAAAAGCTCGACGACAGCAACTGGCTGAGATAATTCAGCCGCTGCTCCCTGCGATCTACGTTCCGTCAGCAGATCGACATTGTCAAACGTTGGCTTCTTTTTGAGGCCGCTGACTTTCCTGCGCGAAAACAACTACGACGAGATGCAAGGCGACTATTTCAGCAAACCGGTCTCCGCTTTGGAATTCGGGGCGCCCATCGGCATCGGCAACGCAAGTACGGCTGCTAATGCTCGATGCGTGGGGTCCCGTGCGCCTTGACGATCGCGTCGGCCTCCTTGCCGTAGAGTTCTTCGAAATGATCGAAGCTCTTTGAGAAATAGCCGATGCCTTGCGTCGCCGAACGCAGTGAGCGTGCCAGTTCATCCAGTGCGCCGCCCGGAACCAGGGCGCGGAAAATATCCCATCCCCTGGCGGTCTCGTCCCGGTCGAAGCCGAGAACCTGACCCTTGAGCGCCGAGACGATCTGCACGAGCCCGCCCGAATAGACCGAGGGGACATGGATCTCGCTGCGGAAGATCGGCTGCATCAAAACGGTCGATGCCTCGGAAAGCGCCTGCCTGACGCCCATTTTCGAAGCTGTCCGGAAGGCATGTTCAGAACTGTCGACCGCGTGGTGCTGACCGTCCGAAAGCGTCACGCCGACATCGATGACCTCGAAGCCCAGCGGCCCCTTGTCCATCGCTTCGCGCGCGCCCGCTTCGACGGCGGGAATATAGTTGCGCGGCACGACGCCGCCCTTGACGACTTCGTTGAAGCTGAAGCCTTCGCCGCGCGCATTGGGGCGCACGGTGAGCTTGACGTCGGCAAATTGGCCGGCGCCGCCAGTCTGCTTGCGGTGACGGTAGTGAACGTCGGAGGGTTTCGAGATCGTCTCGCGGTAAATGGGATTGGGTGTGCGGTCCGAGACGGCGATGTGGAAGACATCGGACAGGATTTTGCAGAGATCGCGCAGATGCATAGGTCCTTGAGCGGAAACCAGAAGTGCTCCGGTGCCTTCCTCCTGCGCGACTTTCAGGCCGCGGTCCGCGTCGGAGAGCTTTGCCAGCGTCTCCGGCAATTTGGTCTCATCACGCTCGGTTGCCGGCACCAGGATCCGTTCCAGCATCGGTGTCGGCGGCTCGATCCAATCAGGCGCGGCGGCCACGGCGTCGACCATCAGCAGAGCTGGGACAGGCAGGTGGTCGGACTTGACCGTGGCGAAGATATCTCCCGCCGCCGGGGTGAGAGGCGCATTGGCACGGCCGTTTGCCGGGTCCTGCACGACGCCGAGATTGGCGCCGCCAAGCGGTACCCCCTGGCGCAGCCCGCCGCCGAAGGCGCGGACGAGAACGGTCTTGCCGACATTCTGGCGATAATAAGCGTGGAAGCTCACGGCTGCCAGCTTGGCTGCATCCATCCCGCTCGCCGCGGCCAAACGCTGCCGCAGTGCGTCGGCTTGTGGTGCTTCATGGCGTAGCGCCTTCATCAGCCGCATCATGCCGTTGCCATGGCTCGCCGAGCCGATCAGCACCGGAATGACCCTGTTTTCCCTGAGAACCCGTGTGGAAATAGCATAGAGTTCGTTGCTGGTCGGCTCGCGATCCTCGATCAGTTCTTCGAGAAGGTGGTCGTCGAATTCGGAGAGATGTTCCAGCAGTTCGGCGCGCGCTTCATGCTCGCGCTCGAGGGCACCGTCAGGAATCGCGATCAGGGCCGAGGGCTGGCCTTCGCGATAACGCCACGCCCGTTCCGAGATCAGATCGCAACTGCCGACGATCTTCTCGCCTTCCCGGATCGGCACCTGCCGCAGCAAAAGACTATGATTGGCATAGTCCTGGAGGGCGGCGATGACGTCCCTGAGCCGTCCGCGCGGTTCATCCATCCTGTTGACGAAGATGATGCAGGGCGTGCCGGACGCTTCGATGATCTTGAGATAGGGCGCTGAGAGCACGGCCTGGTCGGGAGCGGGCGAGACGCAGAGGATACAGGCGTCGCTGGCGAGCAATGCATGCTGCACATGCGCCAGCGCTTCATTCGGTCCCGGTGCGTCCAACGCGCACCACTCCTCGCTTCCGAAGGTGAATTCCGTGAGGTTCAGTCCGTAAGGAGAGACGGATTTTTTCGGTGCTCCCTCAAGGGAGCCCAATTTCTCCACGACGGTCGATTTTCCGGTTTGCGACGGTCCAAGTACGGTAAAGCAGCGCATCAGGCGTTCCTCCAACTACCATAAGCACGTTTTCCACCGCGACAGGATGCCTTGAACCGCGCCCGGACGCCAGAGGGGTGGCTTCTCAATAACACGGTCTCGCGCTTGGCAGGCCAACTGAGCGACAGAAAGCTCGCGAGCGTCTGTCGGGCAGCACACAGATTGGTGGCAGTGTTTCGCAAGGAATACACCCATGCTGAACATAGACGCACCACTGGCCGTCTCGTGTTGCGAGAAAGATTGAGATTTGAACGACGCTGCTGCCGCTCCTGTTTCACCAGGGTCTATGCCCGGCAGTCGCCAAAGCACTGAACTCCTGGCCCGTTGACAATGGAAAATTTCATGACATGCTATTGAACAGGATTAAACAGGTTCATTGCATAGGTATGAAATGGCACGGCGCGCTGATCTGAAAACCCCATTGAAACCAGGCGCGCCGAAGCCTGAGCAGATCGCCTCGGTGCTGGAGCAGGAAATCCGCTCCGGCGTGCTCGCCTTCGGGGAGCGGCTGCAGAGCGAGAACAAACTGGTCCAGCGCTTCGCCGTCAGCCGCAACACACTTCGCAAGGGCCTCGAAGAGCTGAACAGCCGTGGTCTGATAACGACAAAAGTCGGTATCGGCTCCTTCGTCACCTTCAATGGCCAAACGATTTATGACGTCATGGGCTGGTCCAAGGCGCTGGCGGATGTCGGCGCCGACACCGAGACGCGGGTACTGCGGATCKAAATGATGCGAGACGCCGCGCTCGCCGAACAGCTCAAGATCAGTGACGACGCCTTCATTGCCATCGATCGCCTTCGCCTTTTGTCAAAGGATCAGAAACCGATTTCGATTGAACGCAGCCGGGTGCCGTTCCTGCCTGAACTCGAAGATGTGCCGCTCAAGGGCCTGCGCTCCGGCTCCCTGACCCAGACACTGCACACGGTGGGACTCCTCCCCGATCATGGCGAAGAATGGGCCGATATCGAGATGCTGGGCGAGACCGACGCGGAACTGCTCGGCTGTTCACCCGGCAGTGCTTTCCTTCGCACGCGACGCCTCACCCGAGAGGCCGACGGAAGACCGATCGAATTCGTGACCAGCCTGCTCAACCCCGCCTATTTCGCGCTTCACTTGGAATTTTGACGATGACGGCAGGGGAGGAGATCGCATTCAAGAGGGCTTTGGGCGCATTGATCGGCGGCGCGCTGGGCGACGCGATGGGCATGCCCACCCAGCTTCTGTCGCCAGCCGAGATCAAGGCAGATTATGACTTCGTCGATCATTTCGTCGACCCTTCGCCTGACCATCCGGTGTCGCAAGGTCTCAAGGCAGGCACCATCACCGACGATACGGAACAGACACTGTTGCTGGCCACCGTCCTGCTCAGTTCTGGCCACGGCTTCGACCATCATGCCTGGGTAAATGCCCTGATCGCCTGGGAGGAGGACATTAAGGCCCGGGGCGGCTACGACCTGCTCGGCCCGTCGACCAAGCGGGCGATTGATGCGATCAATGCCGGCACGCCGCCCGAGGAGGCAGGCCGCAATGGCGAGACCAACGGCGCGGCGATGAGGATCGCACCGGTCGGCATCCTCGTGCCACCGGGTAATGCGCTGATTGCGCGGGTCGCCGAGACTTGCCGCGCCACCCACAACACGACCATCGCGATCTCGTCCGCCGCGGCCGTCGCGGCCGTGATCAGCCACGGCATCGATGGCGCGGACTGGCGCGCGGCGATCAGCCATGCGGTCGCAGCAGCGCGCGCCGGCGAAAAGCAAGGCCATTGGGTGCCGGGTGGTACAGTCGCAGCGCGCATTGAATGGGCGCTCGACATGGTCGAGGACTGCTCAGTCGAGGAAGGCATTTCGCGGGTCTTCGACCGCCTCGGCACCAGCGTCATCTCACAGGAATCCGTGCCTGCAGCCTTTGCCGTGCTGAAGCTCGCCCAGGGCGATGCATGGAAAGCGGCTGTCATCGCCGCCAATCTCGGTGGCGACACTGACACGATCGGCGCCATTGCCGGTTCAATGGCCGGCGCCTGCGCCGGTTATGAGAGCCTGCCGATGGACAAAGTCGACGGCCTGGTCGGCATCGATCTCGATGCGGTGAAACAGCTGGCGCAGGCGTTGGTCCGCGCCCGTCTGGCCGGGCAAGGCGCCCCGGCATGACTGATCCTCGCCTCATCCATATCGGCAGTTCCGTGGTGGATTTCATCTACCGCATCGAAAGCCTGCCGGCGCCAGGGGACGATCTTACCGCATCCTCGTTCTCGGCGCTGCCGGGCGGCGGCTTCAACATGATGGTGGCGGCGCGCCGCAGCGGCATGCGCACGGCCTATGCCGGCAAGATCGGCGACGGACCGTTCGGCACGATGATCGCGGACGCACTGGCGGCCGAGGGCATCGAGCAGCTGCAGCCGGTCAGCTCCGGCATCGACAGCGGCACATGCGTGGTTTTCGTTACCGAGGCCGATGGCGAGCGCACATTCGTCTCGCGACCAGGCGCCGAGGGGATAATCACACCGGATGATTTTGTCTACATGATGCCCGCGTCGGGCGACTGGGTTTTCACGTCAGGTTACACGCTCGCCTATCCAGGCAGCCGGGACAGCCAGGCGCTTTTCATCGAGACCTTGCCCGATCATGCGACCTTCACCTTCGACCCGACCGGCATCGTCGGCGAGATTCCGCCCGAACTGCTGCAGCGGGTGCTCCGCCGGACGGATTGGCTGAGCCTTAACCGGAGCGAAGCGGCCGCGATCGTCGGGTCCGGCGAAGATAAGGAAATGGCCAGGCGGCTGTTCGAGCTCCACTGCCGGCAAGCCAGGGGTATCGTGCTGCGCGCTGGCGCAGCCGGCGCGCTGCTGGCGCTGCGCGACCAGGACCCGGTCTTCGTACCGGCCTTCAAGGTTGAGACGGTCGACACGAACGGCGCCGGCGACACTCATGATGGCGCCTTCGTCGCAGCGCTCAGCCGGGGGCTTAGCCCGCTTGATGCGCTTGTCTATGCCAATGCGGCGGCGGCGATTTCGACGACCCGCCACGGCGGCCCGACCGCGCCCGATGCCGACGCGATCAACGAATTCCTGAAACGTGCCCGGGAAGAGAAATCCGCATCAGCGGAGACAAAGGGAACATTGGCACTCTAGAAGAGAGGAATGGCTATGAACAAGACGAGCATGATTGCGAATACCATGGCCGCGGCGGCGATGACGGCCTTCATGGCCGGTTCAGCCATCGCCGCAGACCTGCATGTCCTGAACTGGAAGGGCTACGGCACCGATGAGCCTTGGGCGGTCGCTGCCTTCGAAAAGGCGACCGGCAACCACGTCATCAACGACTTCTTCAATTCCGAACAGGAAATGCTCACCAAGCTCAGGACCAATCCTGGTCTCTATGATGTCGTGATGATCAATGCCGCCTTTAACGATCAGGCCTTCAGCGAGGGCCTGATCCAGGCGGTCGACACGTCGAAGATCGCCAACTATGCCGATATCGGCACGGAAAAGGCGAAGTCGCCGATGCTCAACCATCAGGGCAAGGTCTATGGCGTGCCGTGGGTCTGGGGCGTAACCGCCATCGCTGTCAACGACAAGTCCTTTCCGACGCTGCCGACCTCGATCAACGTGATGTGGGACCCGGCGCATAAGGGCCGGGTGATCTTGCGCGACGACGCGGTAGAAGCCATCCAGTTCGGCGCCATTGCCACCGGCCAGGACATCAACGACATCAAGAACATGGATGCAGTGAAGGCCAAGCTCACCTCGCTCATGCCGCAGATCCGCACTTTCTGGAGCGCCGAGAACGACTGGAACCAGATGGTCGCGGCCAACCAGATCGATGTCGGCACCTACTGGAGCGGCTCGGCCAACCGCGCGAAGAAGAACTTCAAATTGCCCGTCAGCCTCGTCATTCCGGAGGAAGGCTGCGTCGGCTGGCTAGACGCCTTGTCGATCCCGAAGGACTCCAAGAACGTGGAGGGCGCCCAGGCCTTCATCAACTACATGACCGATCCCTCTTTCTACACTGAATGGGTCGCCAAGGTCGGCGCACCGGTTTCGGCCAACGACAAGGCGGTTGCAGCCCTTCCGGCAGACGCCTTCAACAGGGTGGTGATGGGCGATCCCAAGGTGGCTTCGCGCATCAAGTTCCAGGCGCCGATCACCGATGCCCAGCGCGAGAAATATCTGGCGCTTTGGCAAGAGATAAAGGTCAACGCGAAGTGACCTGACAGGACGACGGCGGGAGGGCAAACATGACGGATTTGGCAAGTGATCCAGCAGGGTCGGGATTGAGACGGGCGGTCCCGCTCCTCCTCCCCGCCTATGTCTGGCTCATCCTGGCGATCTTCCTGCCGCTGTCGGCCATGGTGTTTTTCAGCTTCATGAGCGGCATGCCGCTGAACGGCCGCGACTGGTCGTTCACGCTGGCCAACTACCGGGCCTTCTTCAGCAGCGATATCTATATAACGCTGCTCATCGCGTCGCTCAGGCTCGGGCTCGAAGTGACCTTCTGGTGCCTCGTGATCGGTTTTCCGGCCGCTTATGTACTGGCCAAGGTACTGCGGGGACGGAGCCGCGAGGCCGTGTTCCTGCTGGTCATCCTGCCCTTTTGGAGCAACGGCCTCGTGCGCATCTTCTCCTGGGCGATGGTGTTGCGCGAGGGCGGCATTCTCGACACCCTGCTCAATGCCATCCTGCCCTTCAAGATCAATATCGATCTGATGTATTCCTATCCGGCGGTGATCATCGGGCTTGTGCATTCCTACGTGCCCTACGTCGTGCTGACCTGCTATCTCAGCTTGCAGGCGATCGACGACAGCCTGATCGAGGCGGCGCGCTCGCTCGGCGCATCGCGTTTCACCGTGCTGCACCGGCTGATCCTGCCGCTTTCGCTTCCGGGCATCGTCGCCGGCGCGGTGCTGATCTTCGTGCCGGTAGTCGGTTCGTTCATGGAGCCACGCATCCTCGGTGGCCGCACCGGCACCTTCTACGGCACCGTCATCGAGGACCAGTTTGTCGCCGTGTTCAACTGGCCGCTGGGTGCCGCCCTTTCCTTCATCCTGCTCGCGGTCGTGCTGGCAATCCTCGCCGCCGCCTCGCCCATCATGCGGAGGGCGCAATGAACCCGGTAACACGTATGCTCAACGGCTTTGGCAGGCTCTATGTCGGGCTGCTGCTGCTTTTCCTCTACCTGCCGATCATCATCATGGCGCTGATGTCGTTCAACGCCTCGCCCTTCTACATGCTGCCGATCGAGTGGTCGACGGTCTGGTATCAGGCCTTCTTCGCCAACGAGCAGCTGATCGCGGCGACGTGGAACAGCCTGTTCATCGCCATCATCACCACGGTGATTTCAGCGATCCTCGGCACTGCCGCATCGCTTGCGCTCTATCGCTATGATTTTCCAGGAAAATCTCTGTTGCAGGCGGCGCTGCTGCCGCCGATCGCCATTCCCTGGCTGATCACCGGCACGGCAATGCTGATCTTCTTCTTCGGCGTCGGCATAGGCCGCGGCCTGCACGCCATCGTCCTCGGCCATGTAGCGCTGGCGCTGCCTTACGTGATCATCGTCGTCAATGCGCGGCTGAAGACGCTCGCGCCGGAACTAGAGGAGGCGGCACGCTCTCTCGGCGCCAATCAATGGCAGGTGACCCGGCGGGTGACACTGCCGTGGATCGCGCCCGGCGTCATCGCCGGCGCGCTCTTTGCCTTTGCCGTCTCGTTTGACCAGTTCGTCGTCTCCTATTTCCTTGCGACGCCCGGCCAGTCGACGCTGCCGGTGGAGATCTATGCGGCGATCCGCAAGGGCTTCACTCCCGAGATCAACGCAGTCTCGACCATCATCATCGTGGTGTCGATGGCGATCATGCTGCTCACCGCGCGCTTCTATAAATTCGGGGGAGAACAATAATGGCCAGCGTCGAGGTGAAAAATCTCTCTCGCAGCTTCGGCATCCACAAGGCGCTGGACAACATCTCCGTGCGTTTCGACGATGGTGGCTTCTATGCGCTGCTCGGCCCTTCGGGCTCCGGCAAGACGACGCTGCTCCGGATGATCGCCGGCTTCGATTTCCCCAATAGCGGCCATATCGAGATGGACGGCGAGAGCGTGGAGCGTGTGCCGCTGGAAAAACGCCAGATCGGCATGATGTTCCAGAATTATGCGCTGTTTCCCAACATGACCGTGACCGACAACATCGCCTTCGGGCTCGAAGTGCGCAGCCTGCCGAAGACCGAGATCCGGGACAAAGTCAGGGCAGCGCTCGACCTCGTCAAACTCAGTACACTTGGAGACCGCAAGCCGCACCAGCTCTCGGGCGGCCAGCGCCAGCGCGTGGCCCTCGCCCGCGCCTTTGTCATCAATCCGCGCGTGCTGCTTCTCGATGAGCCGCTTGGTGCACTGGACAAGGCACTGCGCGTCGACATGCAGGCCGAACTCAAGCGCATCCAGCGCGAGATCGGCATCACCACCATCTTCGTCACCCACGACCAGGAAGAAGCGCTGACGATGGCCGACCGCATCGGCATCCTCAGGGATGGGCGGCTGGTTGAAGAGGGCGAACCTGAGGCGATCTACAATCGCCCGCAGACCCTGTTTGCCGCGACGTTCCTGGGTGATGCGAACATTCTTTCCGGCACGTGGGCGGGCGATGCGATGGTCATGTCTGACGGAACGAGGATCCTGGTATCCGGCGCAGAGAACCGCAAACCGGGCGAGGCGATGCAGAGCGCCGTTCGCCCGGAGCGCATGCATCTTATGCAGCAAACAGCGCCATCATCCGAAAACGGGTTCACCGGCCGCGTGATCAGGAAGATGTTCTCGGGGGTCAATTCCACATTCCATATCGAGGCGCTGGATCGCGAAATCCGCGTCGTCGTGCCGAGCTCGGGCGACACCCGTTTTGATGCCGGCGATCAGGTCACGGTGACCTGGTCGGCGAATAGCACCTTTTCAGTTACCTGAAGCGCACGCGGGACGATATTGCAGTGTGAGTCGAGCAAGCCAGTCGTCGACGACCTGTTCGACGCTTTCTTCAAATCGAACCATCGCAACCTCGACATCGCGCTGGGCCATTTCGGGTTGGATCACGCCGACTTTGATCGGCGATCAACCTGACCCGCTTTCGGATAACGCGTTCACGTCGAAAATCGCGGCATCGTCCTGCCGCTCTCGCCGTCCCTCACAGGAGGCATGGCGAGTTTCGTCATCGCCATGCCCAACCGCGGAAACTCGATCTCGGCGATCAGGGCTGAACGAAGACAAGGTTCTCCCCTGAGCGGCACGACCGGCCTGGATGTCCAGAGTTCGTGGAGTTGGCGCTTGAGATCAGCGGTGGCCTTCAGCCGAATCCTGTCCCGACCGACCTGACATAGTCCATTTCGATGCCGCATAGGATAGAAGGCGGCCTTGGCCCATGCCCTCGGCCTGCAGCTTCATCCGTTCGAGAGACGTCTCAAGCGTTCACCGTGTTCCCCGGAGTAGCCCAAGGCGGGGGCGATCCTGTTGCGGAAATCGCTGAGGATCTGGATATATTCGTCCTCCTCGAATTCATAAGGCAGATCGAGGCGCAGCTCGTCGACTTCGGCAAGCACGGGATCGTTGCTGAGCGCTTCGATGATCTCCTCCGATGAACCGACGAGATCGACAGGAAAGAGTGTCCGTCGGTCGCCATTGGGCTGGAGGGTGCGCGGGAAACGCGCCGCCTTATAGGCCGCGTATTTTTCCCCGCGCGCCTTGTCGGCGCCGTCGGTCGGCACGACGACGCGTCCGACCTCGACCGGCCGCCCCTCTCCGCCGCTCTTTCGGTATAGGCGAAGCTGGTTGAGCTGCGCTTCGTGGAAATCGTCGGTGCCCTCGCCCGTTGTCACATTGCTCAGAAGCAGGTTGAAGCCGTTGCGGCCCGCCCATTCCGCCGATCTCAGTGAGCCGCCGCCATACCATAGCCGGTCCGCCAGCCCCCTGGCATGAGGTTGGAGCCGCGGCTGCTGGCGGCGGAATGGCGTATCGATGAAACTGTCCTCGCCGCCGATAGGGCGGCTCGCGAGGTTTTCCTTGAGTTTGAGGACACGATCATGCGTGAAGTCGATCGACGAAGGGTCCCCGTCATGCACGCGATCGCCGATGAGCTGATAATGCGGCGGCTTGCCGGTGCTCAGCCCCGCCTTCAGCCGGCCGCGCGACAGCACATCCACGGTCGCAAGGTCCTCGGCCAAGCGGAACGGGCTCTCATATCCCAGGGGAATCACGGCGACACCGAGATCGATCGCCTCAGTCCGCTGGCTGGCCGCCGCCAGAAACACGGCAGCGGACGATATGCCATGCTCCAGATGCCGCTGGCGAACCCAGGCGGTATCAAAGCCCAGCGTCTCGCCGAATTCGATCAGCTTGAGCGTTTTCTCGATACCGTCCCCGGGATTGTCGTCCGAATAGTTGCCCGGGGTCAGAAATCCGATTTTCCGCAGCGAAAGGCCACCTGTCGCCATTGTCATTCACCTTTTGTCAGCGTTCAAAATTTCGGCAAGCCGGGCGGATTGACCTTGGAAGCCTCCACCGATTCCGGCAACAGGTTCCAACGTGCGAGCGTCGCCTTGTATTTGCCGCTGGCGATCAGGCCGTTGATGGCAATCGAGATCGGCTTTGCCAGGCCGGAATCCTTGCGCGTGACGACGCCGACATCGGCGGTCAGCGGCCAGCCGGCATTCACCGTTCCCACCAGCCTTTTCTTTCCGAGCGTTGCCGCCTGGTAGGCCTGAACGGCATTCGGATCGAACTTGGCATCGGCGCGTCCCGATTCCAGTGCGATATCGGCCTGCGCCTCGTCGTCGAAATAGAGGAGCTCCGCCGGCTTCAGGCCCCTGGCTTTGTTCTGCCTGTCCCATTCGAGCAGGATCCGCTCCTGGATGGTTCCCGAGGAGGTGATGATGCGCAGGCCGGCAATATCCTTCGGTTCCTTGATCGATCTGATCGGGCTCGACGTCTTCACGTAAAAGCCGTGCAGGCCCTGGCGATAGGTCGAGAAGTCGAATTTCAGCTTGCGTTCCTCGGTGACGCCGACATTGGAAATCACCGCGTCATATTTGCCGGAGGCGACGCCGAGCGGCCAATCCGGCCAGGCGACCGGCACGAGCTTGTATTTCAGGCCAAGGCTGTCGGCGATCAGCTGGCCGACATCGGGGTCAGCTCCGACGACGGTGCGAGCATCAGTGGCATAGGTGGCGATCGGCGGCAGAAATGCCGACACCGCGACGCTCAGCGTACCATCCTCGGCAAAGTGAAAGTTCTTCGGCAGGGCGGCTATCGCCTCCTGATTGCGCTCCGCGTGCAGCCGGTGCGGCTGCTCGGGGCTGAGGTCGAACTCTTCTGCCAGCGCCGGCGTGGCGACGAGAAGACTGACGGCCAGGCAAAGCGCCGCGAGCGGCCGGGCTTGGGAAAACAAGGACATGCAAACCTCTCAATTGGGGATCGGGAGGCGGCAGCGCCGCCTCCCTGGACGACGTTGGCGATCAGGAACCGCTCTTCGGCAGACCCGGAGGATTGGTGCGGGATTCAGTGATGGCTTCCGCCTCAAGATTCCAGTGCTTGAGGACTTCCTGATATTTGCCGTTCTTGATCAGGTCGTTGATGGCGATGGTCACGGCTTTGGCAAGGCCTGCATCCTTGCGCGTGGTCACGGCGATCTCGGCGGTCAGCGGCCAGCCGCCATTGACGACGCCCACCAGCTTGGTCTGACCCTTGACGGCGGCTTCATAGGCAAGGGTCGCATTCGGGTTGAATTCCACATCGGCGCGGCCCGATTGGATGGCCAGATTGGCGGCCGCATGGTCATCGTAATACTGCGTTTCGATGGGAGCGAGGCCGGCCGCCTTGTTCTGGCGGTCCCATTCGAGGATGATCTTTTCCTGGTTGGTGCCCGAGCCGGTGATCACCTTGAGGCCCGCGACATCCTTCGGCGCCTTGATCGCAGTGATCTTGCTGTCGGCCTTGACATAGAAACCAAGCACGTCCTGCCGGTAGGTGGAGAAATCGAACTTCTCCTTGCGCTCCTCGGTGACGGTGACGTTGCTGATCACCGCATCATATTTTCCCGAAGCGACGCCGAGCGGCCAGTCCGCCCAGGCGACAGGTACAATCTCCAGCTCGAGGCCGAGAGAATCCGCCACCAGTTGCGCAAGGTCCGGATCGGCGCCGACCACGGTCTTGGCATCGGAAGCATAGGTTCCGATCGGCGGCTCCCAGGGCGAAATGGCGACCGTGAACTTGCCGGGCTGGGCGAATTTGAACTCGGACGCGATTGCCGCGATCGCAGCCGGGTCCTTCTCGGCACGGACGCGCTTGCTGGTATCCGGGCTGAGATCGAATTTTTCGGCGGCATGCGCGGCACCGATGCCAAGGGCGGCAAAGGCGATGATCGCAGCGGAACGATACTTATTTTTAATTGACATTTCCGATTTCCTTTTCTCAGGGTTGCAGCAGAGATTGTATGTCAGCCTTCGTCACGTTCGGTTCAGAGAACCTTGGCGAGGAATTCCTGTGTGCGGGGGTGGGCATCGCCGCTGAAAATATGCTGCGGCGTGCCGCTGTCGACGACGCGGCCGGCCTCCATGAAGATGATGCGGTCGGCCACTTCGCGGGCGAAGCCCACTTCATGGGTGACGATGACGAGCGTCGTTCCCGTGCGGGCGAGATCCTTGATGACATCGAGCACTTCCCCGACCAGTTCCGGATCGAGCGCCGATGTCGGCTCATCGAACAATATGACCTTCGGCTTCAGCGCCAGTGCCCGGGCAATCGCCACGCGCTGCTGCTGCCCGCCCGACAATTGCCGCGGATAGGCATGCACCTTGTCGGACAGCCCGACCCGCGCCAGCAGATCGAGCGACAGCGCCACGGCCTCGTCGCGCGGCAGCTTGCGCACCTGGACCGGCGCCTCGATCAGGTTTTCGAGCACGGTGAGATGCGGAAAGAGGTTGAAGTTCTGGAACACCATGCCGATATCGGCGCGCCGCTCGAGAATGTCGTGCTCCTTGAGCTCGAACAGCGTATTGCCCTTGCGACGATAGCCGACCAGTTGGCCGTCAACCGACACGAAGCCCTGATCGACGCGTTCGAGATGGTTGATGGTGCGCAGCAAGGTGGATTTGCCGGAACCCGACGGCCCGAGGATGGCGGTGACGCTGCCCGGCGCAAGACGGAGATCCACGGTATCCAGCACTTTGAGCGGACCGAAACTCTTGCTGACGCGCTCGACATGGATGGCGGCGCCCGGCCGGAGGTGGAACGTGTCGGTGCGCTTGGCGGAAGCAATCGCACTGATCCTGTTCTGCCGCTCGACCTGACGGCGCGCGAAATAGGCCTGGAAGGGCAGCCTTGGCGGATTGCGGAGGGCGCCGCGGGCGAAATAGCGCTCGATATAATACTGCATGACCGACAGCACGGTCATGATGACGAGGTACCAGACGGTCGCCACCATCAGCAGCGGAATGACCTCGAGATTACGGCGATAGATCACCTGCACGGTGTAGAACAGCTCGGGTAGCGCGAGCACGTAGACGATGGACGTGGCCTTGGCGAGGCCGATGACTTCATTGAAACCGGTGGGAAGGATCG
This sequence comes from Rhizobium sp. P2_G2, assembly GCF_056403555.1. Lineage (NCBI taxonomy): Bacteria > Pseudomonadati > Pseudomonadota > Alphaproteobacteria > Hyphomicrobiales > Rhizobiaceae > Rhizobium > Rhizobium sp. P2_G2. The sequence goes on along the minus strand of NZ_JBFUFF010000032.1, from coordinate 33,042 downwards.
ACCGCATGGCCTGCGGCAGCACGATCCGGAGCGCCTGCCGGAAACGCGGCAGGCCCAGGGCCGCTGCGGCCTCGAGCTGCCCCTGCTCGACGGAAAGAATGCCGCCGCGCACGACTTCGGCAAAGAAGGCCGACTGGTTGAGCGTCAGCCCCAGGAAAGCGGCCGCGAACGGCGTGAGCAAGTCAACCATCGGATAGGCGACAAGGACTTGCCCGGACAGTGGATTGGAAATCGAAATGGTTTCGTAGAGATAGCCGAGATTGTTGAGCACGAGCAGCAGCACGATCATCGGGATCGAGCGCAGCAGCCAAACATAACCCCAGGACAGACCGGCCAGCAGCGGCGAGCGGGAAACCCGGGCAAGCGCCAAGGCCACGCCGAGTAGCGAGCCGGCTATGGTCGCAAGCAGGGTCAACAGCAAGGTCCGGCCGAGGCCGGCAAGCACCGGTTCGGCGAAAAACCACTGCGCAAACACGTTCCAGCCCCAGCGTGGATTGGTAAAGGTCGAGTAGAGAACGAGCCCGATGACGACAGCCGAAAAGACGGTCCCGATCGTCCGCGCCGGATAGCGCGCCGGAACCACTTTGAGCCTGGAGTAATCGCTGACGTCGCCGTCAAGAACGTGTTGGTTGGAATAGTCGGTTGCCAAGGTCATCGCCGTTCTCCCCCCCGAAGTCATGCATGTGTCGGATGATGCGGCGGCACGGCGTGAACCGCCGGCGACGGCATGTCCGGATCGCTGGCCAGATGGCTGATGTCCTTCTCGAACGGCAGGGTCTTGTGCACTTCGGGATCGACCGTGCGATCGAAGAGCGCCGTATAGCCATAGCCGAGATAGAGGCCGACGGCTTCGGGCTGGCGGAAGCCCGTCGTCAGATAGACGCGGCTATAGCCCTGCGTGGCGGCCTGCACTTCCAGCTTGACGAGAACCTTGCGCGCCAGTCCCTGGCGGCGCAGGTCGGATCGCGTCCAGATCCGTTTGAACTCGGCGGTACGCTCGTCATAGTGCTTGAATGCTCCGCCGCCGATTGTCTCGCCATTGCGGAAGAGAAGCAGAAAATTGCCGTAGGGCGGCGCGAATGCCTCGGCCGGATAGCGGTTCAATTCCTCCGCAGCACCGCCGGCGCTGAAGAAATCGCCGTACCGGCCGTCATATTCGCGGATCAGGTCGTCGATAAGCGGCTTGGCGCGCGGATCCAGCGGGCTGGTGAAGATGAAGATGTCGCTCATGGTTTTGCTCCAGGCTATCTATCCGAGAAATGTCTCCGCCAGCCGCACCCAGTAGCGGGCGGCGGGAAGCAGGATGTCGTCATTGAAATCGTAGCGGGCGCTGTGCAGCGGTGCGGTGTCGCCGTTGCCGACGAACAGGTAGCAGCCCGGCCGCTCCGCCAACATGAAGGCGAAGTCCTCGCTTGCCGTGCGCGGTTTGAAGTCGGGCTCGATCTCAGCCGGACCGAAGGCCTTGCGGGCGACGTCCTCGGCAAAGCGCGTCTCGGCCTCGTGGTTGACGAGCACGGGAAAGCCGAGCCGATAATCCACCGCCGCCGTCGCGCCGAAACTGTCGGCCTGGGCGCGGACGAGCGCCGGTATCCTCTCCTGCAACACATGCCTTACGGACTCGCTGAAAGCCCGCATGGTCAGCTTCAGGTCGACGCTTTCCGGAATGACGTTGGACGCGTGCCCGCCGTGAATGGAACCGACTGTGACCACCGCCATCTCGCGTGGATCGACGTTCCGCGATACCACGCTCTGCAGAGCCATGATCAGCGAGGCGGAGGCGAGAACCGGATCGACGCCGCGATGCGGTTCGGCGCCATGCCCGCCCTTGCCGAGGATGCGGATATTGGCCTGATCGACCGACGCCATGGCAGGCCCTGCGACGAAGCCGAACTGACCGGTCGCCACGCCCGGCCAATTGTGCAGGCCGAACACCGCGTCGACGGGAAACTTGTCGAACAATCCCTCGTCCAGCATGCGGCGCGCGCCGGCGCCGATCTCCTCGGCCGGCTGGAAGATCAGCGTCAGCGTGCCGTCGAAATCGCCGCGCGCTGCCAGCGCATGGGCGGCAGACAAGAGAATTGCCGTGTGACCATCATGCCCGCAGGCATGCATGACGCCCYTTTTGCTGCTCGCATAGGCAAGCCCCGTCTCCTCCTCGATCGGAAGGGCATCCATATCGGCGCGAATGCCGAGGCGGCGGGTGCCGCATCCCTTCGTCAGGGTCGCAACGACCCCGGTTCCGCCGATCCCGATGCTGACCGTGTAGCCCCATTCGGTCAGAAGAGCAGTGACGATGCCGCTCGTCCGGCGCTCCTGGAAAGCAAGCTCGGGGTTGAGGTGGATATCGCGCCTGAGATCGACGAACTGCGTGATGTGGTCGGCGACATGACGTTCGGCGGGTGACGGCGGCCTTTTCGTATCAAGCATAGGATGCTCCCTGGAACACGCGCCTCAGGCGCGTGCCGCCCTTTCCTGCCCCGCCGTGCCGGTTTCGGCGTAGCGGCTTTGCTTGAAGGGCAGACCGAGATGCGCCCGCAACGTGCTGCCCTCGAGCTCCGGGTCGAAGTAGCCGCGTGCCGTGAGGACCGGCAGGACATGCTCGACGAAATCATCGAGACCTTCGCCCAGCACGGGGAAGCCGAGGATGAAGCCGTCGGCCGCATCCTCTTCGATCCAGCGGATGAGCTCGTCCGCCACATGCTCCGGCGTGCCGATGAAGTCGGTGCGCGGCGTCGTGACGTCGAGCGCGATCTCGCGCAGGGTAAGACCCTTTTCGCGGGCGATGCGTTTGATACGATCGGTGGTGGCGCGAAAACTGTTCTTGCCGATATCGCCAAGTTCCGGGAATGGCGCGTCGAGCGGATAGTTGCGGAAATCGTGGTGGTCGAAGAAACGGCCGAGATAGAGCAGCGCCTCCTCGATGGTGACGAGATTGCGGATGACGTCGAACTTGGTATTCGCCTCTTCCTGCGTCCGGCCGATGACCGGACCTATGCCGGGGAAGATCTTGACATCATCGGCGCTGCGGCCCTGGGCCACGGCGCTCTGCTTGACCTGCCGATAGAAGATCTTGCCTTCCTCGATCGTGCCGCCGCCGGTGAAGACGGCATCGGCATGCTTGCCCGCCAGCCTGATGCCCGAGTCGGATGAGCCCGCCTGGAAGACCAGCGGCTGGCCCTGCTGCGAGCGGCCGGCATTGAGCGGCCCTTCGACCCGGAAGAAGCGGCCGTTGTGGTTGAGCGTATGAAGCTTGTCGCGGTCGAAGAAACGGCCGCTCTCGCGATCGCGAACAAAGGCGTCGTCGTCCCAGGAATCCCAGAGGCCCTTGACGACGTCGATATATTCCTCAGCGATCTCGTAGCGCAGGCCGTGTTCGGGATGTTCGCGGCTATAGTTGCGCGCGGTGCCTTCGAGCGGCGTCGTCACCGCATTCCAGCCGCCGCGGCCGCCGCTGATCCGGTCGAGTGAGGCGAACTGGCGGGCGAGCGTGAAAGGATCGCTGTAGGACGTCGAGACCGTTCCCACCAGGCCGATCTTCGAGGTCGAGGCTGCAAGCGCCGAGAGGATGGAGATCGGCTCGAACCGGTTGAGGAAATGCGGAATGGATTTGTCGTTGATATAGAGCCCGTCCGCGACAAAGGCGAAGGCGATGCCGGCCGCTTCCGCCTGGCGCGCCTTGTCGACGAAGAAGCCGAAATTGACGCTGGCATCGGCCGGCACGCTCTCATGCCGCCAGGCATTCATATGTCCGCCGGGGCCTTGCAGCATGATACCAAAATTGATCTTGCGTTGTGTCATTGGAGTTCTCCCTTCACACCGCTCAGGCGGCAAGCGCGACGCCCTGCTTGGCAATCAGTTCGATGGAGGCGAGGCGGTCGAGCGCATTGACGGCGGGCGTCTCGATGACGAATTCCTCGACACCGAATTCGCGATGCAGCGCATCCAGCCGGGCGCGCACGTCGTCCGACGAACCGTAGATGATGTCGGGCGTCTTCTCTTCGGTGCGGAACGTGTCGAAGCCCGACTGGCGCGCAAATTCGGCCGCCTGCTCTTCGGTCGTCACATTGACCGACTGACCATCCGGCAGAAATACCTTGACGATGCGGAAAGCGTTGACCCGGCTCTTCGCGGCTTCCGTGGTTTCGGCTGCGAGGGCAGCAAGCGCAAGCAGAGGCGCCCGTCCGGTCAGCCGGCGATATGTCGCGAAGGTCTCACGGAGATTGACAACATCACCGTTCATATGGCCGGCAAACACCAGTTGCCAGCCGTAGCGGGCCGCAAGCTCGGCGCTCTCGACGCTGGCGCCGAGCAGGAATTTTTCCGCCGGAACCGGCGGCGTCGGCTGGGCAAGCAGTTCAGGCTGAGTCTTGCCTGACGGCAAGGCCAGGAATTTGCTCAGATCGGCGATCTGCGCCTCGAAGCTGGCCTTGCGCGAAGGATCGAAATAGGCCTGCAGCGCTTTGGTTGCGGCGGGAAAGCCACCCGGCGCCTTGCCGATGCCGAGATCGACCCGCCCGGGCGCCAGGCTCGCAAGCAGATTGAAGTTTTCGGCGACTTTGTAGGGGCTGTAATGCCGGAGCATGACGCCGCCGGAGCCAACCCGGATTTTGCTGGTCCTGGCGAGGATATAGGCGATCAAAACCTCCGGCGCCGAACTGGCAAGCACAGGGACGTTGTGATGTTCGGCCAGCCAGAAACGGTGATAGCCGAGCTCCTCCGCGCGCCGCGCATAAGTGATGGTGGCGATCAAAGCGTCGCTCGCATTCAACCCTGGCGCAACCGGGGATTTATCAAGCAAACTCAGTTTGTATGGCATCCGACACTCCCGCGTTCTCATATATATATTATCTATCGATTTTATGTACAAAAGGAACAGATTTGCGCGGAACGTGCAAGATGGAAAATAAGCGTGCCGGCAATATCAACCGGGGCGAGAAGACGATTTAGCTCTATCCAGCTGTTTCAAAAAGATTTTCTTGAATTGGACAGATGGAATCTCTAGGTAGCAGACAGCTCCCTCGCGAGAAAATCGAGGAGACAGCCCCACGGCTCGCACGCAATGATTCTTAGGCTGCGGGACCTGAAAGTGGCTTGATTTGGGTAAAGTCGATCGAACGACCTGGTTGCAAACCTGGAAGACGACCTGCGCTTGAGGGGCATGTTCGGCTCACCGCACTCCTATCGGAAGATGCTGTTCATGACGAACCGATATCGCTCCGTGCGGACATAGAAGGTCGAGCGTTCCGCTGGCGTGCCGTCGGTGAACCACGACGTGCGCTCCATCACGAGCAGCGCTGCCCCTTTCGAAACGTCGAGGATTGCCTCGAGTTCAGGATCGGCAGTTTGCGCACCGATCATCACCTGCGCGCGCTCGACATCGAGCCCGAAAAACGCGGCGACGATCGCGTAGGCTGGGCGCGCTTCGATTTCCTCGCGCGACAAAGCCGCTAACCTCGCCGGCAGAAAAGTTCGCCCCAGGGCAATCGGTTCATTGTCCACGAGATGAAGACGATCGAGAGCAAGGCAAGTCTCCCATCCGGCGCCGAAGGCTGTGGCGATCCTGTCGGGTGTTTTCACCTTGTCGAGAGAAAGAATCCGCATACTGGCGTTCAAGCCCTGCAGAATGAGGGATTCGTGGAAGCTTCGGAGCGCGTCGAGTTCATGCCGAACTTCCTTGCCGGCGACATAGGTGCCCTTGCCCTTGCGCCGCTCGATCAACCCATTTCTTGCAAGCTCGTCCAATGCCAGCCGAACAGTTACCCGGCTGACCGCGAACCGCGCCCCGATCTCCGCTTCTGACGGCAGCCTGCCGGAGGGCTCGAATCGGCCGCTCAGAATTTCATCGCGCAACGTGCCGGCGATCTGCCGGTAGAGCGAGGTGGCATTGTCCCTGACGATTGGCATTCGATGGTTTCAATAGCGAGGATTTCAGTGGTTGGGCCGTTCATACCGGGGATTTTAGCCGCTGTCGATGCGGGCGCTTGCCATACTTGTATTAAAATGTATTATTCATCATGTCTTTGTCTATGGAATTAGTCGTCTATGCAGGCCATTACTCCTTTGCGCTCAACACCCGTCCTCTCGGCGGATGCCGTCAGCTTTGCCTACAACAATGGCCGCGACGTGTTCAGGAACTTTTCGCTGAAGGTGAAACGGGGCGAATTCCTTGCCTTGCTCGGGCCGTCCGGCTGCGGCAAGTCGACGATGCTCAATCTGCTCTCCGGCTTCCTCAAGCCGACATCGGGAACGATCTCCATCAATGGCCAGCCGGTCTTTCCGGAAATGCCGGCGCTCGGCTATGTCTTCCAGACCGCCAACCTCTTTCCCTGGCTGTCTGTCGAGGACAATGTGCGCTTCGGGCTCAAAATGGCCGGCAAGACAAGCATAGCCGAACAGCGCCGGAAGGCCCTGCACTATCTCTCGCTCGTCGGGCTGGAGAAGAATGCCGCCGATCTCCCGCATCAATTGTCGGGTGGCATGCGCCAGAGGGTCGCGCTTGCCCGCACGCTGGCGCTCGAGCCCGATATTCTCTTGATGGACGAGCCATTCGCCGCACTTGACGCCATCACCCGCATCCACATGAACGAGGAACTGCTGCGGCTCTGGTCGGAACTCGGCCAGACCATCGTCTTCATCACCCATGACATCGACGAGGCCATCTTCCTCGCCGATCGCGTCGTCGTTCTCGGCCTGCCGCCGGACGGTATCGATAGCGAATTCCCGATCGATCTGCCGCGCCCGCGAGACCGCAACAAAGTCCGCAGTTCGCCACGCTTTGCCGATTACGGCGATCAGCTCATGCGCCGGATCGGCGCCATCACCCAAACAGGAAGGCCCACCCGCCTCGAACAATCAGGAGCACGTCAGCATGTCAGCCTTTAGTACAGTCAGGAAGGCGATCCTTGCCGCGACAGTAACCTTGCTGGCCGCCGCGCCGGCCCCGGCGGCAGAGTCGCCGCCATTACGCATCGGCTGGGTTTCGGCCATGGCCAATGCGCCCGTCCTGATCGCCGAGAAGAAGGGCTATTTCAAAGAAGAGGGATTGACCGTCGAGCTCAAGCAATTCGGCGACGGGCCGGTCATCCAGCAGGCCGTGGCCTCGGGCGATGTCGACATTGCCTATGTCGGCGCTCCACCGGTCTACCAATGGTTCGCGCGTGGGCTCGACAGTGTCATTATCGCCAAGGTCAATTACGGCCAGGCTGCGCTCGTCGCCAAGGCATCCGGCCCGATCCGCAGCCTTGCCGACTTCAGGGGGCAGCGGCTGGCCGGCGTCAATCGCGGCAGCGGCATGGATGTGCTGTTGCGTGGCTATGTGCTCAAGGACGTCGCCAAGCTCGATCCGGATAAGGATCTGCAGCTTTCCAACATGCCGGTCGTCAACATGAACGCGGCGCTCGACACCGGCGTGGTCGACGCCGTCTTCGAATGGGAGCCCTTCGTCAGCCAGTCGGTGCTGCGCGGCACCGGACGGGTGGTCTTCGATGTCAACGAGGCCCTGCCGCACTATCCCTGGTACGTGATTGCGTCGACCCGCAAGGTCGCCAGCGAGCGGCCGGACGATATCGTCAAGCTGCTGCGCGCCCATCACAAGGCAATCGCCTTCCTGCACGATCACCCTGCAGAAGCCGACCGTATCATCGCCGAGGCTTTCAAGCTCCGAGCCGTGCAGTCAGCGGACGGCAAGACGGTGCCCGCCGAGCAAATCGTGGCGGAGGCGCGCAAGCGGCTCGGCTGGTCCGATGCGATCGAAGATACCGATCGCGCCTTCATCCAGCGTCTCATGGACTATTCCCTGGCACTCAGCTTTCTCTCCAAGCCTTTGAAGGCCGAAGACGTCATCGACACGCGCCTTTGGGCTCGGGCAACCGGCGCACAGAACTGAGCAGGTTGAGATGTCGGGATTAGTTACTTGGCCAAGACCCTCCTGGAGCTGGGCTTCGCTTCCGGCTCTCGGGCTCGTCTGGTGCCTGGCCGCCAGCCGGGTGCCATCCTATGTCCTGCCGCAACCTTGGGACGTGGCCATCGAGGCCGGCCGCTGGATCGGTTCGGGAGATCTCTGGTGGCAATTGTATGCGAGCCTGCTGCGCGAGATCGGCGGCTTTGCGGCGGCAACGATCGTCGCTTTGGCCATCGGCACGGGGGCGGCGCTGTCATCCGGGTTCCGCGCCTTCATAGGGCCGCTCAACAGCCTGTTCATGGCGATACCGCCAATCGCCTGGGCGCCGCTGTCGATGATTTTTTTCGGCCTGGGCTATCTGTCGATTGCCGTGGTGATCTTCATCGCCGCCGTATTCCCGATGGCCGCGACGATCCAGGAAGGCGTGCTCACCATCCAGGGCGGAGAAATACGCGCGGCCAGGACATTGGGTGCAAACCGGCTTCAGCTTCTGCGCCATGTCTATCTCCCGGCCTCTCTTCCCTTCATCACCACCGCGCTCCGAATCGGCTTTTCGCAGGCCTGGCGGGCGCTGGTCGCCGCCGAGATGATCGGCGCTTCGCAGGGCATCGGCTGGATGGTGGCGATGGGTGGCCAGACCGGAAACTCCAGCGAAGTGCTGCTCGGCGTGTCGCTGATTGGACTGATCGCCTGGCTGATGGAGAGCCTGGTGTTCCGACGTATCGAGCGCCGCTACGAAAGCTGGCGTGGACAATAAGAGGTCATTGCAATGTTGACGAATTCGAACCGCCGGCCGGCGGCTGGGCAGACTGTTGCGCCTGATGGCCTCTATGATCACATCAAATCCCTGCCGTTCCTCGGCCGGCTGACCTGCGACCGCAAGATATTGACGGCAGGCGAATGGACCGAGCTGACCCTGATCTATGAGATCGGCGCGGTCGGGCTTGCCGATGGCGGCTGGCTCAAGCTCGCCTTCAAGTTCTATTCCGACTGGGCTCTGTTCCAGACGTCCGATCCGGCCGCCGCCAATTATGTCTCCGCAGAATATCATGCCAGCACGCTGTTTCCCGGCCAGAGCCCATCGACGGTACGGGCGCTAAAAGTGCGGTTTGATCAGAAAGGCCATGAGCGCCCCTTCCAGAAGGCTGTCATCATCGACGTGGTCGACGGCTATCTCAATACCGGCGACCGCATCGTCATCCGGCTCGGCGACCGCCGGCAGGGCGRAGCGGGCACGCGTGTGCAGACTTTCGTCGAGAAATCCTTCCGCTTCCGCATGTTCATCGACCCGCTCGGCAGTTCGAAATTCGCCGAAGTCCCCGGCGATTGCATGCTTGAGATCGTGCCCGGCGCGCCGCACGCGGTCAGCCTGATTGCACCGCGCCTCAGCGAGCCGAATGCGCCCATCCGGGTTCTTGCCCGCGTCGACGATATCTGGGGCAATACCTGCCGCGACCGCCAAATCGATGGGCAGCTCGTTCTGACCGGCCCCGATGTTTCCGCCACCAGGACGGAAACCCTGGCATTCGCATCCAACGGCTGGGCGATGGCGCAATTGCCCTTGTCACTCGCAGAGGACGGCGAATGGCAGCTGCAGGCAAAGGCGAAGGGTATTCCGGTCGAGCCGGCAACGGCCTTTGTTCAGGTAGAACCATCCACTGATGGCTTTCGCCCCTACTACGCCGATCTCCATGTCCATTCCGAGGACACCGTCGGCACCAATGACACTTATTACAATCTGAGCTACGGTCGCGACATCGCCGGCCTCGACATCGTCGGCTATACGGTCAACGACTTCAACATCACCGAAGCCAAGTGGAACGAGGCCGTCGCCCTGATCGGTGAATTGAACGAACCAGGCCGGTTCGTCTGCTATCCCGGCACCGAATGGTGCGGCAATTCCGCCGCCGGCGGCGACCGCAACGTCATCTTCCTGCGTGACGGCAAACCCCGTTTCCCGTTCGACGATGAGGGCCGCAGCGTGCGTTCCTTCGAATGGAACGAATTCACTGCCGGCGCGATCCGCCCGGGCGTCTGGCCGGTCGATGACCTCTGGACAGCCTATGCCGACGATCCGGAGGGACTTCTGATGATCCCGCATGTCGGCGGCCGGCGCTGCATTTTCGACTGGCATCATCCCGAACTGGAACGCCTGACGGAAATCACCTCGGCCTGGGGCCAGTTTCACTGGAACTATGTCGACGCGCTCAGCCGCGGCCATCGGCTGGGTGCCTCCGCCGCCAGCGACGAGCACCAGGGCCGCTGCGGTGGCGGCGCACCGGCCACGGCCGTGTTCGGCTCGCGTGGCGGCCTTACGGGCCTATTCGCCGAATCCTTGGACCGAGCCTCGGTCGGGCTAGCACTCCGCGCCCGGCGGACTTTCGCCACCACAGGCGAGCGCAGCTTTGCCAGCCTGCGGTTCGGCAAATACTGGATGGGAGAGGTCGTCGACGCCGACCCCGCTCAGCCGCTCATGTACCGGCTGCTGGGCGACAGGGGCTGGGAAGACATCAGCCTTTATGATGCTGATCGCTGCATCTGGATGCGGAACCTGCATCGGGAGGCCGGCTTCTCCAGTCGACGCCTGCGTCTCCGGTTCGGGGGCGCGCGCATCAAAGACCGTTATCGTGCCGCCTATTGGCAGGGCGAAATCGAGGTCAGAGGCACCGCCTTGCTCGGCCATCGCGGCATCGGTTTCGATCACCCCGAACAATGCGCCTGGCGGAAGGATGCGACAACCATCGGCTTCCAATCCGCGACTCACGGCGATGTGGATGGCGTCGAACTTTCAATCTCCGATCTTGCCGGTGCGCGGATCGAGGTGCACGCCAATCTCTACGGCTATATAAAAGTCGGCGACCCGCTCGACCCGCCACCGCATATCGACCAGCCGACGGCTCATCTCGCCGTGTTGGGAGACGAATTGCTGTCCAAAGGCGAGATCGTGCTCGATCTGCCCGGCGTGGAGCTTCGACTTACCCTGGACTGCATCACGGAAAGTGCTCTGCCGCGGGACGTAAGCGGCGCCATCGACATTTCAACGCTAGGCCTTGAAGAAGGGCGCGAGCATCCGCTGTTCATCACCGCCCGGCAGGTCGATCAGTCGCGTGTCTGGACGTCACCGCTGTTTCTGAGGGTATAAGGACTGCCGTCGGAAAGACGCCACAGGCCCGTCACCACTGACTTCGCGACCATCTTCTCAGGGGCGGTCCTTCGCCGCCGGCTCAAGCCCGTGGGCGGCGCCGAACAGCCAGTGGCGCTCGGCGTCGATGAACTTGGCGACGATCTCGTCTTTGCGGTCGAATTGCGAGGTGACGAGATAGAGGCTGGCAGTCGGCACGCTGGTGCCGAGCTCGACCAGCAGCGGCCGCAAAGTATGGTTCGGTGCGCGCCAATGGTCGGGCGCACCGCCGGTGCAGACCGTGATCGCTATCGCACCCTTGAGCCCACCCGTATCGCAGCGGTCCGAGAAAGGCCTTGAGCAGGCCGGTATAGCTCGCCTTGCAGGTGGGCGTGGCGAAGACGACGAAGCCAGATTCCACCGCTCTTTTGTTGAGCGCCTTGACGCTCTCCGGATCTCAGAAGAACAGGCCGGCCGCGTGCTGCGACAGTTCGATCACCTCGATCTTCAGCAGGGCGGTATCCTCTTCATTCGCACAGTTCCGCTCAACCACGAAAAATATTCGTCCACCAAAAAAGCTCTAGGCAAAGCATTTTCTATAAATATAGTAGGAAAGGAACGACCTGTCTTTCTCTCGGCGATTTAGTCGTTATAGTGAGACTCCGGATGTTGGGTGGGTTCCGCCGTGAGCGGGGCGAACGGTGCGAATTGGAAGGGAGCAACAAGCAAATGGCTCGGTAACAACGGAAACAAATCGCCTGGCGCACCCCGTGTCGCGAGCGTACCGGAACGATCTCTCGTCCATTCGATGCCGCAGTCGCTTAACAATGGATTGCATCCGTCAGGATTCAGGCCTTGTCCGCAACCCTACGAATCTCCCGCAGATTCTGAAAAGCATTCTCAACCCAAAGCAATCAGATGAAAGAACCCATATCAGATCAGATCCTTTCAGCCGCCAGCGCGCTCTTTTATCGCGAAGGCATCCGTGCCGTCGGCATAGATCGCATCATCGAGGTGGCGAATGTCGCCAAGGCGACGCTCTATCGCCACTTCCCTTCCAAGGATCATCTCGTTGCCGCCTATCTCCAGGATCGCCACGACCGGGTCATTCGTTCCCTTCAAGAAGCATTGGAGAGAGAAGAATCCCCGAGAAGCCAGCTCAAGCTGATTTTCGAGCGCCTCTACGAGAAGGCCGATAGCCCGGAATTCCGCGGCTGCGCGTTTGCGCTCGCCGTTGCCGAGCACGGCGATTCCGAGCGGGTCGTCTCCGTCGCGCGAACGCATAAGAAGATGGTCGGAGACATTTTCCGCGACATCATGTCAAGGGTCGACGTCAAGCCGGACCAGGCCGCGGCGCATCTTGCTTTGCTTTACGAGGGAGCGCTGGCCACGGTGGCGGTGGGACGCGATCCGCAGGCGGTCCTCGTCGCCCGCGATTGTGCGCTCTCCGTGTTCGACGCGGCAATCCATTCGACCAAATCTTTCGAGACTGTTTCAGCATGACGAAAACCATCGATTACTTCTTTGGCATAGGCTCGCCCTGGGCCTTCATCGGCCTCGAACCGTTCGTGGCCCTCGCCCACCAGCATGGGGCATCCATTCGCCCCTATGTCATTCCGCTGATCGAGGACAATGGCGCAATCTATTCACGCAACCGGCCGGAGGCGCGCCGGGCCTATTGGCTGAAGGACCTCACGCGTTGGGCGGCGCTGCGCGGCAAGACGCTCAACTTCCAGAACCGCACCCGGCTTTCTGACCCGACGCCTGCGGGCTTCATGGTCATCGCCGCCATCGATGCGGGCGACGACTGGCTCAAACTGTCCGGCGCCCTCCAAGAGGCTTTCTGGGCGCGTGCCGAAGACATCGGCAATGCCGATGTCCGCCGCGCGATCGCCGATGCTGTCGGCTTTGATGGTGCCGCACTGGAGCGAAAAGCCCAGAGCGAGGCCGTTCAGTCCGCCTGGAAAGCCAATTACGAGATCGCCAGGAGCGCCGGCGTGTTCGGGCTCCCGACGTTCCGATACGAAGACGAGCTCTATTGGGGACAGGACAGCCTGCCCTTCCTCGAACGCCATCTCAAGGGTGAAAAACTCGTCGCCTGATCCAACGACAAACCGGACTGCATGCGTCGCCCACAGCCCGGTTTGCCGCACCCCAGACCGTTGCTCCGGAGTTTTTCATGTCTCTCCCTCTCGCGAACGCCCTTGTCTCCACCGAATGGCTGGCAGCGCATCTCGACGATCCCGATCTCGTCATTCTCGATGGTTCCTTCAAGCTGCAGGGGGTAACGCCGATCGCTGCAGAGGATTTTGCCCAGCGCCATATCCCCGGCGCGCGTTTCTTCGATATCGACGCGATTGCCGATCACGAGACGACTTTACCGCACATGCTGCCATCCGCCGCCGCCTTCGAGCACCATGCCGCCGAACTCGGCATTTCGAATGACACTGTGGTCGTGGTCTACGACACGCCGGGCCTGATGTCCGCCGGCCGCGTCTGGTGGACCCTGCGCACCTTCGGCCATGACAAGGTCGCGATCCTCGATGGCGGGCTGAAGAAATGGCTGGCCGAGGGCCGTCCGGTGACCGACGAAATTGCCGTGCCCGCCAACGCACGTTTCCGCGCCACGTTCGACCCGGCCGCGGTACGATCGAAGGCAAAGGTCCTCGCCAATCTGCAAAGCCGCGCCGAGCAGGTCATCGACGCACGCTCTGCCGGCCGCTTCACGGCGGAGGAAAAGGAGGCGCGGCCGGGCCTGCGTTCAGGCCATATTCCCGGCAGCCTCAATCTTCCCTTCAATGCCCTCACCGACCCGGCGACCGGTGCGCTTCTCGGCGTGGCGGAGATCCGCAAGGCGTTCGAAACGGCCGGCCTCGATTTCTCGAAACCGGTCATTGCAAGTTGCGGCTCGGGCGTCACCGCCGCGGCCTTGGCCTTCGGACTGCATCTGGCCGGCAAGCACGATGTCGCGATCTATGACGGCGCCTGGACCGAATGGGGCCAGCCGGGCGACACGCCCGTCGATACCGGCGCAGGCAAGCATGTTGACGGCCGATGAGCGCGCTTTCTCCCGCTCTTGCCGAGGCGCTTCGCAGCCGCTTCGGCGACCGATTCTCCACCGCTGAGGCGCTGCGCGAACAGCATGGCCGCGGTGAATCGCATCACACGCCCGAAATCCCCGATGCCGTGGTCTTTGCCGAAAGCACCGAAGAGGTGGCCGAGGCGGTTCGCCTCTGCGCGTCGGAGAGCACTCCGGTCATCGCCTATGGCGCCGGCACATCGCTCGAAGGGCATCTGACGGCGGTGCGCGGCGGCGTCTCCATCGATCTCACGCGCCTGTCCAAGATTCTCCGCGTCAGCGCCGAGGATCTCGATTGCACGGTCCAGGCCGGCGTGACCCGCGAACAGCTCAACACTCACCTGCGGGATATGGGGCTGTTCTTTCCCATCGATCCGGGCGCCAATGCCTCGCTGGGCGGCATGGCTTCGACGCGCGCTTCCGGCACCAATGCGGTGCGCTACGGCACCATGCGCGAGAACGTGCTGGCGCTCACCGTTGTGCTTCCGACCGGCCAGATCATCCGCACCGGCGGCCGGGCGCGAAAATCGTCGGCCGGCTATGACCTCACCCGACTATTTGTGGGATCTGAGGGAACGCTCGGCATCATCACCGAAGTGACGGTCAGGCTCTACGGCATTCCGGAGACGATTTCGGCGGCGCTGTGCTCGTTCGAAAGCGTCGAACAGGCGGTCGATGCGGCGATTGCGGTCGTGCAGCTCGGAATTTCCGTGGCGCGCATGGAATTGATGGAGCGCGGCCTGATCGCGGCCGTCAACGCCTATTCCAATCTTTCATTGAAAATCGAGGACACGCTCGCCTTCGAGTTCCACGGCTCGCCGGCGAGCGTGCAGGAACAGGTTGAGATGGTGGCAGCGATCGTCGAGGAGCATGGCGGCAAGGATTTCGAATGGGCCAATGCGCCGGAAGAGCGCAACCGGCTGTGGAAGGCGCGCCACAATGCCTTCTATGCCGTCGTCTCGCAGCGGCCGAATGCCAAGGGCTGGTCCTCGGATGTCTGCGTGCCGGTCTCCGAACTCAGCGGCTGCATCGTCAGGACGCGCGCGCTTCTTCAGGATTGTCCCGTTCCATCAGCCATTCTCGGCCATGTCGGCGACGGCAACTATCATGTCGTCTTTGCCGTCGACCCGGCGAATGCCCGGGAAATCGAGGCGGTCGCAGCCATCAACAAGAAGATGGTGCAATATGCGATCTCGGTCGGCGGCACCTCGACCGGCGAACACGGCGTGGGCACGGGCAAGATTGCCTATCTCCGCCAGGAACACGGCGATGCCGTCGACCTCATGGCCGTGATCAAGAACGCTATCGATCCCAGGGGGATCATGAATCCGGGCAAGATCTTGCCCGGCTAGGATTTTGTGTCCGGAAACCGCGCCATGACTATGTTCAAGACCCATAGCTCACATTGGGGAGCGTTCTCCGGCCGCCATCGGGACGGAAAACTGGAGATCCGCGCCCATCCCGACGATCCAAATCCGTCGCCTTTGCTGGGCAACCTGCCTGCGATTGCCGACAGTCCTGTTCGCATCCGGCGCCCGGCGGTCAGGCGTGGCTGGCTTGAAGGGAAACCCGGCAATGCGCAGAAGCGCGGCGCAGATGACTTTGTGGAAATCAGTTGGCCGCAAGCGCTCGACCTTGTCGCCAATGAGCTTCGGCGCGTCTATCGAGACTTTGGACCCGGGGCAGTGTTCGGAGGGTCCTATGGCTGGGCCAGCGCCGGGCGGTTTCACCACGCTCAAAGCCAGGTTCATCGCTTCTTGAACCTGCTGGGCGGCTATGTGCGATCCGTCAACACCTATAGTTCCGGTGCGGCGATGGTGATCATTCCGCATGTGCTCGGACCGTACGACCATTTCGAGCGCAAGAGCGTCACCTGGGACGCAATCGAGCGAAGCACCCAACTGGTCGTCGCCTTCGGCGGCATGGCGATCAAGAATGTGGATGTGCATGGCGGCGGCAACAGCCGGCATATCGTGCCCGACAGGCTCAAAGGTGCCCGCGCGCGCGGCGCGCGCTTCGTGCTCGTCAGCCCGTTGCGCGATGATTTCCTTCCTGAAGCCAATGCGGAATGGCTGGCGATCCAGCCCGGCGCCGATGTCGCGCTGATGCTCGGGCTGGCGCATGTGCTGGTCAGCGAAGGCTTGCACGATCGCAGTTTTCTCGACTGCTATACCACCGGCTATGAGCGTTTCGAGGACTATCTCCTCGGCCGAACCGATGGTGTGGAAAAGCGGCCGGAATGGGCATCCGGCATCTGCGGCATCGGCTCCGATGTCATCAAGGATCTGGCGCGGGCCATGGCAGGCTCTCGGACGCTGGTCACCGTCAGCCATTCGCTGCAACGCGCCGACCATGGCGAGCAGCCGGTCTGGATGGGCATCACGCTGGCCGCCATGCTCGGACAGATGGGGCTGGACGGCGGCGGCTATTCGTATTCTCTGGGAGCCTTGGGCAATACCGGCAAACGGCAGCTCGCCGTTCCCCTGCCCACCTTCGGGCAATTCCGGAACTCAGTTTCGGATTTCATTCCTGTCGCACGTATTGCCGATATGCTGCTCAATCCTGGCCAGGCATTCAACTATAACGGCCAAGCGCTCCACTATCCCGATATCCGGCTCGTCTATTGGGCGGGCGGCAATCCGTTTCACCACCACCAGGATCTCAACCGGCTGCGGGCGGCATTCAGGCGGCCCGATACGATCATCGTCCATGAATCAGCCTGGACGTCTTCGGCACGCCACGCCGACATCCTCCTGCCTGCCACGACGACGCTCGAGCGCGACGATATCGGCGCGGCCCAGGGCGACCCGCTGATGATCGCGATGAAGAAGCTGATCGAGCCGGTCGGCGAAGCGCGGGACGATTATGAGATCTTCTCGGCAATAGCGCAGGGTCTTGGCACATTCGAGGCATTCACCGAAAATCGGACAAGCAGGGAATGGCTTGCTCTGCTCTACGAGCCGACGCGCCAGGCGCTCGCGGCAAGCGGGCACGAGGCGCCCGACTTTGAGACATTCTGGGAACGCGGAGAGCTGCTGCTGCCGCTTCAACCCGACGATGGCGGCCCGGCGAGCGCCTTTCGAGAGGACCCGGTCGGAGCCTCGCTGCCAACCCCGTCCGGCAAGATCGAGATCTTTTCGCAGGTGATCGACAGCTTCGGCTATGACGATTGCCGTGGTCATCCGCGATGGTACCCGCCTAGGGCGGAAGCAGCGGCCGATGAAAACGCCTATCCGCTCCATCTGGTCTGCAATCAGCCGTACCAGCGGCTGCACAGTCAACTGGACTACGGCGAGTTCAGCCGCTCGACCAAGATCAAAGGGCGGGAACCCATTCGCATCAACCCGGCCGATGCTGCCGAACGGGGCATCTCGGATGGCGACATTGTCAGGCTGTTCAACGCGCGCGGCGCCTGCCTGGCGGCGGCTATCCTCAGCGAAAGCGTCCGGCGGGGGGTGATGCAGCTCGCCACGGGGGCATGGTTCGAACCGGACGATCCGAGCGCCGGCAAGGCCATGTGCATCCACGGTAACCCGAACATCCTCACCCGCGATATCGGAACTTCCCAGCTGGCGCAGGCCTGCACCGGACAGCTTACCCGGGTCGAGGTCGAGCGGTTCGATGGCGAGCTGCCGCCGGTACGGATTCTCCAGGAAATGCGGTTCGCGGATGATCACCAACCCTCTAGCCAGGGGAGCGAGAGCATGAATGATCCGGCGGCTTCCCAATCGGTCAATCGACCTTAGAGTTGTAGCAAACCGCGTCGTCCAGATCCCACCAGCCCGGAAAAGTCGATTCTCCTCATCATTCGGGCCGCGAAAATAAAATCTATAAATTTAGTGTAAAAAGAATAACCTGTCTTTCTCTTCCGATTTTCCATGCTAGGGTGTGCATCATGATCCGCTCGGCAACCAAGACAGGACCGCATCATGACCGACCGCACTTTCACGCTTTCTCTCTCCCGGCGCCGCCTGCTGGCCGCCACCTCCGCACTGGTAGCCGCCTCTGTGATCAGCTCAGTGGGGTTCAGTCCGGTCCTGGCTGCAGACAACCCGGCCGAGGGCGGCGACATCATCTTCCTCATCGATTCGCTTGGTGACACCTGGGTACCGAACAACAGCGCCATCTCCAGTTTCCAGGGCCATATCTGGGGCCATGTGACCGATAAGCTCATCTATGTCGATGCCGAGGGCAAGGTCAGCCCCTGGATCGCAGAACGCTGGGAGCAGAACGACAAGGCGACCGAATTTACGCTTCACCTCAAGCCGGGTGTGACTTTCTCCGACGGAACCCCGCTCGATGCATCGGCGGTGGTCGCCAATCTCGACATCTGGTATGCCGGCCGCAAGAAGGAGGGCATCAACCCGATCGGCCTGTTCCCGAAGACCTATGATCATTCCCAGGCGGTTGATGCGGCCACGGTGAAGGTGTTCTTCAAGAAGCCGACGCTCGGCTTCATCCCGACGCTCGGCTACCATGGCTCGATCCTGATTTCTCCCAAAACCATCGCGCAGCCCGCCACAGACCAAGCGGACCTGAGCAAAACATCCGGCAGCGGCCCCTATGTGGTCGATTCTTGGAAGGACGGCGATTTCGTCAAACTGGTCAAGCGCAAGGACTACAATTGGGGGCCGGCGGCCGTCGGTCATACCGGCCCGGCCCATCTCGACACAATCACCTACAAGCTGGTCAACGAACCCTCGCTGCGCGTCGCCGCTGTCCAGTCCGGTCAGGCCGATATCGCCTACAATGCCTCTCCGCAGGAACTGCAGTCCCTCAAGGAGGCGGGCTTCGTCATCGCGACGCCGCGCTATCTCGGTTTCGTCAACGGTTGGGCAATCAATACCAAGCTCGCGCCCTATGACGACCTGAAAGTACGCCAGGCTCTGCAGGCCGCCATCAATCGCCAGGAGATCATCGACACCGTCTATACGCCCGACTGGAAGCTGGCGACGTCCTTCATCCAGAGCAACGTGCCCGGCGCGACCGACCACAGCGATCTTCTTACTTACAATCCCGCCAAGGCGGAAAAACTCCTCGACGAGGCCGGATGGGTCAAGGGCGCCGACGGCATCCGCGCCAAGGACGGCAAGCCGCTGGAGCTGGCTCTCAACTCCAATCCCTATCTGGCAACGTCGAAATCGGTCGATGAGCTCATTGCCCAGCAGCTCGGCAAGATCGGCTGGAAGGTCAGCATCCGGGCCTATGACGTCGTGACGTTCGGCGAAAAGGTCAAGTATGGCGGCCCGGCCGTGCCGGCCTACGAGGTGACGCGCAGCTTCATCGACGCCGGTACCGTCGCCGGCATCCTGACCAATGCCAACAATGGTGAGAACTGGTTCGCCCTCGATGAGCGGGACAAGGTGCTCAACGATCTGCGCGACAAGATCGCAAGCGCCGGCTCCGTCGACATCCGCAAGCCGCTGCTCGACGAGCTGCAGAAATACGTCCTCGAACAGGGCTACTTCATTCCGCGAACGCAGATCGTCCAGCGCATCTATGTGCAGTCTCCGAACCTCAAGGGCGTGACCTATAACGGCGTCGCCTATGCCAGCTACTACACGGCAACGAAAACCACCGTGTAACCGCGAAGGAGGGCGACCGGCATGAACAGTGCCTACCGAACCTACGCCACAAAGCGTTTCGTCCAGGCGGTCATCGTGATCCTGCTGGCCTATGTCTTTACCTTCGTCGTCGTCAGCATCCTGCCGGGCGACCCGATCACCAACGTCCTCCGCAACCCCCAGAGCGGGTTCACGGAGGACGAGATCAAGCAGATCATCGCCGCCCAAGGTCTGGACAAGCCGGTGCTTGTCCAGCTCTGGTCGTCCCTTTCCAGCTTCCTGACCGGTGACCTCGGCATATCCATGCGGTCGCATCGGCCGGTGGCGACATTGATAGGCGAAGTGCTGCCCTCGACGCTGGTCCTGGCGGCTTCGGGCCTCCTCGTCGCGCTGGTGCTGGCGGTGACGATCTCCTACGGAACCCGGTTCGTTCCCAAGCGCTTCGGCCAGGGCCTGCTGCGCGGCTTTCCGTCACTGTTCCTGTCGGTTCCCAATTTCGTCCTGGGCCTGATTCTGATCCACATCTTCGGCTTCCAGTTCGGCTTCTTCCGGGTGATCGAGCCGGACAGCTTCTGGGCCACCGTTTTTGCCGCCATCACGCTCGGCATCCCGATCTCCGCTCAGATCGCCGAGGTGCTGATTGCCAATCTCGATCATGAATCGGGACAAGAATATGCCGCCGTCGCGCGTAGTCGCGGGCTGAGCAAGATGCGCCTTTTCACCAGGCATCTGCTCAAGCCATCCTCCCTTCCCGTCGTCACCGTGATCGCGCTGACCATCGGCGAACTGCTCGGCGGCTCACTGATCACCGAGACGGTGTTTGGACGCACGGGCATCGGCAGCCTCGTGCAGCGCTCGGTGAGCAGCCAGGACCTGCCCGTCCTGCAAGCCATCRTCTCGCTGGCGGCCGTGGTTTTTGTGGTCGTCAACCTGATTGCGGACCTGACCTACCCGCTGCTTGATCCGCGCGTGAAGCTTGTCGGCGCACCCGGGCGTACCCCAACCACCGCTGACGAAAGCTCCGCCGGCGTTTCCGGGGCGGTGACGTCATGAGCATGGCTTCCGACTATTTTAACGCCCGCATCACGGCGACCAAAAGACTGACGGCTTTGCGCGTGCCGGTGAGCGTGGCGTTGTCGTTTGCGGTCGTGGCGCTTGTGATCGCCTGGTCCCTGGCGCCGGGCCTATTCACCAGCCATGATCCCATCAACGGCGTGCCGGCGCACAAGCTCATGGCGCCCAGTTTTGCTTACTGGTTCGGAACCGACCATCTGGGGCGCGACCTCTATACCCGCGTCGTCTATGGCACGGCCTCTTCGGTGTCGAGCGCGCTGATTGCCGTTGCCATCGGTGTTGTCGCCGGCGGCATTATCGGCCTCCTGGCTGGATTTCTCGGCGGCCGGGTGGACACCACACTCGCCCGGCTCGTCGACGTCCTGCTGGCGATCCCCAAATTCCTGCTTGCCGTCATCGTCGTCACCGCGATCGGCTTCGCCACCACCAATGCCGCCATCGCAACCGGGGTCTCGGCGGTCGCCGTCTTCGCCCGCGTCATGCGTTCAGAGGTCATCAAGACGCGGGCTGCGACGTTCGTCGAGTCTTCGTACCTTCTGGGCGGCTCGCGTTGGCATATCCTTTGGCGTCACGTCCTGCCGAATGCGTCGCTCTCGGTGCTGCCGCTCGCCGTGCTTTATTTCGGCGATTCGATCCTGGTGATCGCCAGCCTTGCCTTCCTCGGTTACGGCGACCCGCCGCCTGCCTCCGACTGGGGCCTGCTGATCTCGATCGGCAAGGATTATCCCAAATGGCCATGGCTGGTCTACGCACCCGCCTTCGTCACGATCGCCACCGTCCTCTCAGTGAACAGGATCAGCCGATGGTTACGCAAGACAGACTGAGCACGACCTTTTTCCGCGCCGGCTCCGCCGGACCGAAGCCGCAACAACCGGCCAGCCTTCTCCGGGTCGACGGCCTGTCCGTCTCCTATGGACCCAACGAGGTCGTCAGAAATGTCGGCTTCGAACTGGGCCGCGGCAAAAGCCTGGCACTGATCGGGGAGTCCGGATCAGGCAAGTCGACCATCGCCCGCGCAGTGCTGCGGCTTCTGCCGAGCCGCGGAAATGCGGTCGGTCGCGTAGAGCTTAACGGCCAGGACGTGCTGGCTCTTCCGGAGCGCCATTTCCGGCCGCTTCGGGGGCGGACCATCGGCTTTGTTCCGCAGGACCCCGGCAATGCGCTCAACCCGGTGCGGACGATCGGCGCACAGGCGATGGAAGCGGCGGCACTCCTCGACGAGCCCGACAAGGCGATCCGCAAGGAGCGCATTCTGGAGGCCTTTGCCCAGGTCGGGCTCGACAATCCCCAGCGCGTCTATGACTCCTATCCGCATCAATTGTCCGGCGGCATGCTGCAGCGCGTGCTGATCGGACTTGCCGTTCTCCCCCGTCCGTCGCTGTTGGTCGCCGATGAGCCGACCTCGGCGCTCGACGTCACGATCCAGAAACGCATCCTCGACCTGCTGTCGCGATTGCAGCATGAGCTGGATATCAGCCTGCTGCTCATCACCCACGACCTGGCGATTGCCGCCGAGCGGGCGGATTCGCTGGTCGTGCTGAAGGATGGCGTGGTGCAGGAAGCCGGCACCACCGCGACCGTGTTTTCCTCACCCGCCTCGGCCTATGCGAGGAAGCTGCATGCCGACGTTCCGGCCCTGAACCCGGACCGCTATGCCCGCCTGCGCGATCTCGGTTTCCGTTTGCTCGACGCCGGCACGGGCAAGGCTCCGAAGATAGAGGTCAGCGCCATCACCAAGACTTTTGCGGTCGACGGAAGGGCCGTAACGGCCGTCGACGACGTGTCGTTCAGCGTTCCGGCCGGCACCACGCATGCGCTCGTCGGCGAGTCGGGCTCGGGCAAGACGACGACCATCCGGCTGTTGCTCGGGCTGGACCAGCCCGACAGCGGCAAGATCTCGGTGGCGGGAGAACAGCTCACCGGCCGCTCGCAGGGGTCGCTGCGCGCGGTCTGGCGCCAGCTTCAGTTCGTCTACCAGAATCCCTTCACCTCGCTCGACCCGACCTGGAAGATCGAGCAACTGGTGCGCGAGCCGCTCGACCGGTTCGGGATCGGAACCCGCGAAGAGCGGGCCGAGCAGGTCCACCGGGCGCTCGCCGATGTCGGGCTCGGGGAGCATCTGCTCTCCCGCAAGCCCGAAGCCTTGTCGGGCGGCCAGCGCCAGCGCGTGGCGATTGCCCGGGCGCTGGTCCTCAAGCCCGATGTGATCGTGCTCGACGAACCCACCTCCGCGCTCGATGTCAGCGTCCAGGCCGATATCGTCGAGGTGCTGCTGTCGCTGCAGGCCAATCTCGGCCTGACCTATATCTTCGTGTCCCATGACCTGGCGCTGGTGCGCCAGCTCGCGCACACCGTCTCCGTGATGTATCGCGGACGCGTGGTCGAACAGGGGCGCGTCAGCGACATCTTCGACAACCCGCAGCAGCCCTATACCGTATCGCTGCTGAAATCGATCCCGTCGGGCGCCGCCCCGGTCGCCGGCGTACCAAGGCCGCAACCCCGGCGGACCGTCAATCAGGTACAGATCGCATGAACATGACCGCACCTGCCAGAACCGAGCCCCAGCCGTTCCGTCCGAAAAGCCGGCTCGGCTTCAACACCCGGGTGTCCTTCAACGACGACGCCGGCGCAGCCCAAGGGCTACGCGACGGCATCGAACTGTACAAGGCCGCCGAGCATCTGGGCTACCAGTCGGGCTGGGCCTATCAACGGCATTTCGATCATTACCTGTCTTCGCCGCTGCCCTTCTTCGCCGCGGCCGGCCAGCATGCCAGGCGCATCACGCTTGGGTCAGCGGTCATTCCGATGCGCTACCAGGACCCGATCCTGCTCGCCGAGGCGGCGGGTACGACGGACCTGCTGATCGACGGCCGCCTGGAGCTCGCCATCTCGACCGGCGCCAATGCGGCCTTCGACGCCGTCTTCGGCACGGTCGACACCGATGCCCGCACGGAGGCGAAACACCGTCAGGCGCGTTTCCTCGCCGCGATCTCGGGCGAGGTCCTGCATACCGTCACCGAACCGGGTCAGGGTGCGCCGAAGGGCGCCGAACTGCGGGTGACGCCACACAGCCCTACCCTGCGCTCCCGCATCCGGCAGGGCTCGGCCAGCCTTGGCTCAGGGATACAGGCCGCCGAACTCGGGATCGGGCTGATCTCGGGCACCGTCCAGCACGACCACGCGGAAGGCGAGAGCTTCGGGCAATACCAGGCCCGCATCATCGAGGCCTATCGCAGCACCTGGCGCAGGATATGGGACAGCGAGCCGCCACCGGTCGTGGTCGCCGCCTCGATCCTGGTTGGCACGACCGCAGAGCTCCGCGAGAAATATGCCGCCTATGACCTTGAGCGCCGCACGCTCGGCATTGCCGCTTCCCGTCCGAAGGGTGCGCTTGCCCCGCCGGCGCAGCCCGCCGGGGCGCAGATTTCGCCGGTCTTCCAGGGCACGCCGGATCAGGTGATCGAGGCCATGTTCGCCGATCCGGGCCTGGCGGCAGCCGACGAGGTCCTCCTGTTCCTGCCACCCGCCTTCGGTCTGGCCGAAAACCTACGACTGTTGGGCGATCTGGCCGAGACCGTTGCGCCGGCACTGGGATGGTCTCCGTCTTGGTGAGCGTGCTGCAGAATTATCAGACACAACCAAATCAGGGGTGGCAATCATGGATCATTTTCTATAGTTTTGCTA
The DNA here is from genome assembly GCF_056403555.1 of Rhizobium sp. P2_G2. Classification (NCBI taxonomy): domain Bacteria; kingdom Pseudomonadati; phylum Pseudomonadota; class Alphaproteobacteria; order Hyphomicrobiales; family Rhizobiaceae; genus Rhizobium; species Rhizobium sp. P2_G2. The sequence goes on along the minus strand of NZ_JBFUFF010000032.1, from coordinate 8,620 downwards.
AATAAAGAAAGACCAGTCTTCCTCTCTGCGCTGCCGCGCAGCAATGTCGCAACAAATATACGGCAACCCATAGGAGCCCACGATGACCGCGGAATTCATCAGCGTCAGCTTTCCCAACGCATCGAACGACCTCAACCCAATTCCCGACGCGCCTGTGGATCCCCGCTATCTGGAGCGGTATTCGCGCGCGCTCGACGAATACGGCTTCAATTATACCCTGCTGCCCTATTCCTCGTCGTCGTTCGACCCGTTCACGCTTGGCGCCACCGTGCTGGCGCACACGAAGAACCTGAAAATCATCGTCGCGCTGCGGCCGAACACCGTCTATCCGACGGTCGCGGCCAAATCGCTGGCAACGCTTGACCAGCTGAGCGGCGGGCGTGTCGTGGTCCACTTCATTGCCGGCGGCAATGATGAAGAGCAGGCGCGCGAAGGCGATTTCCTCAGTAAGGAGGAGCGCTATGAACGCCAGGAAGAATATATCCGCATCCTGCGCCTGGCCTGGACGTCGAAAGAACCCTTCGATTTCGATGGCAAGCACTATCAGTTCAAGCAGTTCCGCAGCGCGGTGCGCCCCACGCATGGAACCATCCCGATTTCGCTCGGCGGCTCGTCTGATGCCGCCTACCGGATCGGCGGCGCGCTCTGCGATATTTTCGGCCTCTGGGGCGAACCCCTCAAGGAGACGAAGGAACAGATCGACCGGGTCTATGCCGAAGCTGCCAAAGCGGGCCGGACGGATCGCCCGCGCATCTGGGTTACCTTCCGCCCGATCGTGGCTGAGACCGACGAACTGGCATGGCAAAAGGCCCATAAGGTCGTGGACCAGCTGAAGGACAACCGAGAGAAGGGCCTCTCGCGCTCGCCACTTTCAGCAGCGCGCCCGGCCAATGTCGGATCGCAGCGGCTGCTCGACATAGCCGCGCGCGGCGATGTGCATGACCGCGCCCTGTGGTATCCGACGGTCACCGCGACCAACGCCGCCGGCGCCACCACCGCGCTGGTCGGATCGCCGCGCACCATCGCGGACTCGATCCTCGATTACATCGATCTCGGCGCCGATCTCATCTCTATCCGCGGCTATGACAATTTCAACGACGCGGTCGATTACGGCCGCTACATCCTGCCGCTGGTGCGGGAGGGCATTCGCGAGCGGGAAGCGCTCAAGAAATCGGCGGCCGCCTGATCCTCCCGGCTGGACCGCCGACAAGGGAGCGGCGCGGGTCCCGACCGCGCCGASACGCTGCTGGAATAATCAGAAGGCTTGAACGACATGCCCTACGACAAAAGCGCGCTCGACGCGGCTCAACAGGTACTTTCGGACAACGCTCCCGAGGCGGATCGCACAGGTCAGTTTCCCTGGGCAGGTATCAATGCCGTTCATGAATATGGCCTGCTCTCAAGCACTGTCGCCACCCGCCACGGCGGCGATGGAGGCACGCTTTACGACGCCGCCGAGATCCTGGCGGCCCTGGGACGGGGCGACCCGTCGGTCGCGCTGATCAGCGCCATGACCATCTTCAGCCATCTTGTCCAGGCGGAGAAAGGCCATTGGCCGGAGGGCCTCTACAATCGCCTGCTGGCGGAAGGCAGGCAGCGGCCGCTCTTGCTCAATGCCGCCCGGGTCGAGCCCGAACTCGGCTCGCCCGCGCGCGGCGGCCTGCCGGCAACCCGCGCCCGTCGCACCGCAAACGGCTGGTCGATCACGGGTCGCAAGCGTTTCGTCACCGGCGCCTACGGCCTGACTCATTTTCTGGTCTGGGCCCATACCGACGAAACGCCGGCCCGGGTCGGAACCTTCGTCGTGCCGAACGGACTGCCCGGCATTCACGTGATCGAGAACTGGAACAGCCTCGGCATGCGCGCCACGGGTTCGCATGACGTCGAATATACGGACGTGGCGATTCCGGCGGAAAACGTGCTGGAACTCGTCGATCCGTCTGTTGCCCAGCAGGACAATCGGGCGCATGCGGCGATGACTTTGGCCTTGACGGCGATCTATCTCGGTGTGGCCGAAGCCGCGCAGGAGGCGTTCATCCGCTTCGCGCATGAACGGGTTCCGACCAATCTGGGCCACCCGATCGCCCGCACGGAGCGCTTCGTCACGCTCTCGGGCGAAATCGACCTCCTCGTCTCCGGTGCCCGGGAGATCATTTTCGACACCCTCAGAACCGGCTTGGGCAATCCGGAAAGACTTGTGCGGGCGCGCCTGACTGCCGGGCGGCAGTTGCGCGATGCGGTCCAGATTGCTGTGCGCGGCCTTGGCAATCCCGGCCTGGGCTCCGACCTGGGGCTCGAACGGCATTTTCGCGACATTCAGGCCGTGCTCGTCCACGCTCCACAGGAGGACACATGCATATCGATGCTCGGCCGCGCCGCCTTCGACCGGTGGAATCGAGAGAAGGCTGCCGTGGTACGGCATCCGGCAGAACTGCAAATCCTGAAGTCCGCGTGAAGCGCTGGCAACCGCCTGCAATCAATCTCGATCCTGGCAGACACATATGACACGCTACATCATCATTGGCGCAGGCGCGGTGGGCGCAAGCCTCGCCGCCGAGTTCGAGACCGCGGATATCCCCTATATTCTGGTGGGACGTGGCGCGCAGATCGCTCACATCGCTCGAAACGGCCTGTCCTATCGCCGCCCGAACGAGACGCGCATCGTTCGGCTCAACGCGATCGACACCGGAACCCCACCGGCGCTCAGGCCAGACGACATCCTCATCCTGACGGTCAAAGCGCAGGATGTCGAAGCCGCCACCGACTTCTGGGCTTGGCGCGACGTCGAAGGCGCAGACCCCGCGGGCCTCGCTGGCCTCGCATCGGAACTGCCGCTGGTGACGCTTCAGAACGGGCTGGCGGCCGAGGATATCGCGCTCCGGCGCTTCGCCCGCGTCTATGCCGCCAGCATCCTCGTCCCCGCGCGATACACCGTGACCGGCGAGGTCGCCGTGGATGCCGCGCCGAATGTCGGCGTCGTCACGCTCGGACGCTACCCTGAAGGCCTCGATGATACGGCAACGGCGATCGTTTCCGACCTGACGAAGGCGGGATACCTCGCCGAAGCCCGCCCGGACATTCGCCGCTGGAAGGCCGCCAAGCTGCAGCACAATGTCGCCAACGCCATCGAGCTTTTCGCCGGCCCACCGGAGGCCCGCGCACAAGCCGCAACCGAGCTGGCGGCCGAAGCGCGACATGTCCTGCTTGCCGCCGGCTACGACCCTGCAGCCCCTTCGGAGCGTGGGATCGACATTTCCGGCTGGCAGGTCAGGCGTAGCGGACCCGGTCCCGGCCAGCAATCGACATGGCAAAGCTTCGTACGCGGCACATCGAGCGAAGTCGACTATCTGAACGGCGAGATCGTGCGTCTCGGGCGGCTTCACGGCGTCGCGACGCCGCTCAATGCCGCCTTTCAGCGGGCAGCGGCGAGGCTTGCGCGCGATGGCGGCAAGCCAGGCTCGCAAGATATTCCCACGGTCGAACAGCCAGCTTGACGACCAACGATCCTGGACGCAGGTTGGCGTGAACATGAGCAGTCATTCCGAATTCCTCTGGTACATCCCCAACGACGTCAAAGCGGGCCATCGCGGAGACGTTGCAGCGGAAGACCATAACAGCCTCGACACCCTGACGGCGCATGCCAGGACCATAGAGGAGCATGGCTGGAAGGGTGCCCTGATCGGCACCGGCTGGGGTCGCCCCGATACATTCACCATCGCGACCGCGCTTCTCGCGCGAACCACCACGTTCGAGCCCTTGATCGCCATCCGTCCCGGCTACTGGAAGCCTGCACACTTTGCCGCTTCTGCCGCCACGCTTGACCAGTTGAGCGGCGGGCGCGTGCGGGTCAACGTTGTGTCCGGCCAGGACGAGCTGGCCGCCTACGGCGACAGCGAAGGCGACCAGTCGCAACGCTACGCTCGGACGAAGGAATTCATGCGGCTGATCCGCCGTCTCTGGACCGAGGAGAATGTCACCTTCGCCGGTGAGCATTTCCACGTCGCCGGGTCCACGGTCGTGCCGAGGCTGGAACCACGCGGCAGGCGGCTGCATCCGAAACTCTATTTCGGCGGCGCTTCGGCCGCGGCCGAGCGGGTGGCTGCCACGGAGGCCGATGTCCAGCTTTTTTGGGGCGAACCCCTGGACGGTGTCCGGGAGCGGATAGAGCGGTTGAAGACACTCGGCAAGACGCTCGACCGCGACATCGCCCCACTGGAATTCGGCCTCAGGATCACCACCCTGGTGCGAGACACGACGAGTGAGGCCTGGGCGGATGCGGAAGCAAAGGTCGCCAGGATGGCCGAAGGCAAAGCCGGCAGCTGGCAGGACCATCGTCAAGGGATGGCGGTCGGCCAGCGCCGCCTTCTCGATCTTGCCGCGCGTGGCGACGTGCTGGACGACAATCTCTACACCGCGCCGGGCAGGTTCGGCGGCGGCGGTGCAGGCACCACATGGCTGGTCGGTTCCGCCGAGGATGTCGCCCGCTCGCTGCGCAAATACCAGGACGCCGGCATCACGCATTTCGTTCTGTCCGATACGCCGTATCTTGCGGAAATCCGCCGCCAGGGCGACCGGTTGCTGCCGCTGATCCGGAACACAAACATATCGACATGACGGTCATCAAAGCTCCGACATGTCCAGAACAATCACGAGACGCCGGCTTGTGAAAATTTCGGAAGTGCAATTGCAAAATGAACGCGACTTGCATGCTGAGCCATTCACCGAATGCCAGATTGGTGGTGACGACGATGGAGGTGCGCTCATTGGCCGCTGATCCGGCGGAACGGCAGCTGCCCTCCGGCCTGGGCGAATGGCATATAGCCGAGCTCATCGAGGATAATGAGGTCGAGACGGGTGCGATGATCGGCAGTGCGTTCCTGCTCGCCTCCACTTCCGGCCAATTGACGAGATCGATGACGTTGAAGAACCGACCGCGTATGCCGTTGCGGATAGATGCCCGGGTGGGACATGATTTGGTCGACTTTACCCGAGAGCATACGGGCTCGCGGCGATGGCCGCGCCTTCCTGGAGTCATTGCATGTTCCGCTTGTTCTCCTTTGTCGCTGCCGCCTGCCTCTTCATGCTCTCGGTGCTTGGCGCCGAGGCATTGAGCGCTGAGAAGCAAAGCCTGCCTCAGACGGTTCATTTTCCTGGACCGAACGGTCTAGACCTGGTCGGATACTTGTTCCTTCCACCCAAATTTGCCGGCCGCATCCCAGCGATGGTCTTGATGCACGGCCGCGCCGGCCCCTATTCCAGCGCCGCCCACGGGGTTTTCGATGCCTCGACCCTGTCCAAGCGGCACGTGTTCTGGGGCCGATTCTGGGCCGATCACGGTTATGCAGCGCTGCTGGTAGACAGTTTCGGACCTCGCGGTTTTGCCAGCGGCTTTCCAATTCATTCCTACGACGACCGTCCCGAGGCTGTGAACGAGGTTACGGTGCGTCCGCTCGATGCCTATGCGGCGCTCGCCTACCTGCGCACGCGGCCCGATATCGACGGACAGCACATCGCCCTTCAGGGCTGGTCCAATGGCGGCAGCGCCACGCTTGCCAGCATGGCCGATGTAACGCTGAAGTCTGTCGGACTGGAGGCGAAGAACGGCTTTCTCGGCGGCATCGCCTTCTATCCGGCCTGCGGCCTGCATGGCGTGTTCGACAATCGCTTCGTGACCTATGCGCCTGTGCGAGTCTTCAGCGGCGACAATGACGAAGAGGTCTCGGCCGCCCATTGCAGGCGGCTCGTCGATGCCGCTCATGCGCTCGGCGCCGATACTGCGATTACGATCTATCCCGGGGCCACCCATGATTTCGACGATCCCGGCAAGAAGCGCCAGAGCGTCGAGGCCAATGCGGATGCCAAAGCCGATGCGGTGCCAAAGGCGTTGGCGTTTGTGCGCGGCCTGTTCGGAACCAGCGCGCCGGCCAACTGAGGCGGCGAAGATAAGACGGTGGCGTCTGGACGGCCGAGGAACAGGGGACGGTCTACACCTCGAAAGCCAACCGAAAAAGATGGTGGCAGAGGGGATCAAGCACATCAGCTTGGAACAAAAGAGCACTGAAATCAATCAGTCGGCGCCCACGCTATTCACGCCCACGCGGAGTTACAGTTCCACGCTTCGCAGGTTTCGATGTGGAAGGGCTCGGCCGGCACCAGCTCGAGCGAAGTGAGCCCTGTGATCTTGTAGGTACGACGTGTGCCGCAGACCGCGCCGCCGTTCGCAAAAACCTCGACGACTCCGCGGTCGAAAAACAGCGTCAGCTGTTCGAGCGTTAGTGGTGCTGAACGGTACCTGATATCACCTGTATCCTCGGCGACCGTTAGTTCGAGTCTGCCCGAGATGTGCGTCAGCCTGAAGCTCTCTCCACCTACGCTCTGCCCGGTGATCTGAATTCCATCCAGATTGCCTGCCAACGATAATTCAATCGGACGATCGGGTTCGCATGCGAATTGATAGGGCGCGGTCTGCGTAAGCGCGCGTGAGCGCAGGCGCTGATAGCCCTCTTCCGGCATCATTGTCAGGTGCGATTGGGCATCGAGGCCGAGGACGCGCGGCAGGGACATTTCGCCGCTGTAAGGCGAACCGGCGGGCTTGCGGAATTCCCAATTGAAGAGCCAGGCAAATGCAATCTGGCGCTCCTTTGCCCGAAAACTCTGCATCGCATAAAAATCCGTACCGAAGTCCAGTTCCTGTAGCTCCTCGGATAGGGGCTTAAAGCGGTCGTCTGCAAAATTGCCGACTTGAGCGTAGAGGAGATTGTGGCGTCCAGTCTCCGGCTCGGTGTAGCCGACGAAACCCATCACAAGCACAAACCGGCCGTCGAGTTCGAAGAAGTCCGGGCACTCGACGCAACGCGCGCCGTGCCGCCGGAAATGTTCGGGGGCGCGATAGAGGACCGACAGGAATTGCCAATCATTGCCGTCCTCGGAACCATAGAGCAACACCGCGGGGTCGCCGTCGATCGCGGCTCCAAGCACCATTCGGTATGCTTGGCGTTGGACGTCGTACCAGACCTTGGGATCGCGGAAGTCATGAGCGCTCCCAGGAGCACCGTCGACGAGCACCAAACGGTTGGCGTCGGGGCGAAGCATGTCGTTAGACGGCGCGACCTTCTTCTGCACTTCCTTGTAGTCCTTGAAGAGGTCGTACGCTGGCAGGCGCTCCGTGTAATAGAAGCTTGGAGCGCCATCTTTGTCGACAAAGGCACTGCCGGAGAATGCTCCACCTGTGGCACCGAGCGACCAAAGATTTTGTTCCGGATGCAGGAACACCGGGAGATGGGTCCAACGATAGAGATCGTCACTGACGGCATGACCCCAGTGCATCGGCCCCCATTCGGACTCGACGGTATGGAATTGGTAAAATAGATGATAACGACCATCGATGAAACACAGTCCATTGGGATCGTTCATCCACGCCTGAAACGGTGAGAACCGCAACTGTGGCCGGTTGGGATCGCTTTCGTACCAATCCGGCCAGCCAGCCTTTGGCCGGGCGATGACGCCACCCTCGCGAACTTCCAAGAAAGTTACGCCCTTCTCGGCCACCTGCGCAGGATCGAAACTGTAGAACAGCGGTATTTCGATCGCGTTATCGTCCCATTCCAGCGTCAGCGGGCCGTCGGCATGATGCGTATAGGAATAGAACTGGAAATAGGGCGGCAGCGACGCGATCCGGTAAACGACCCAATCGCCGACACACAGAACGAACGTCTCCTCGCCCTTCTCGACGCCAGCTTCCCCGGGCTTTTGCCGAGCCCAGATTTCGAACCGCGATCCCCGCCCTGCATCCAATTCCACCCTGTTCTTCATTCGCTCCTCCTGTTGCGGACAGCGCCTCGCTAACCGCGCTTGACAAAATGTCGACGTCGATATTTACTGTCGACGTCGACATTTGGCAAGCCCGCAGTTGGAGCACTGCATCACCTGACCGGTCGAGGAGGAGAACATGGCTGATTTACACCTTGAGAGCGTCTCGAAATCCTATGGCGCGGCGACCGTGATCCGCGGCATCGATCTCGAAATCCCGTTCGGCGAATTCGTCGTTTTCGTCGGACCGTCCGGCTGCGGGAAATCCACCCTGCTGCGCATGATCGCCGGGCTTGAACCGATCTCTGGCGGCGTGATCCGCATCGGCGGAACAGTGGCAAACCTTCTTGAGCCCGCCGAGCGCGGCGTCGCGATGGTTTTTCAGTCCTATGCCCTCTATCCGCATATGACGGCCTATAAGAACATGGCCTTTGGTCTGAAGATCGCCGGGCTCGACAGGAACGAGATCGATGAGCGCGTTACCCGTGCCGCCAAAATGCTCCAGATCGAGGAATTGCTGCACCGTATCCCCAAGGATATGTCGGGCGGCCAGCGCCAGCGGGTCGCGATCGGCCGCTCGATCGTGCGCGAACCCCGCCTCTTCCTCTTTGATGAACCGCTGTCCAACCTTGATGCGGCGCTGCGCGTTCAGACGCGCATCGAGATCGCCAAGCTGCATAAGATTGTCGATGCGACGATGATCTACGTGACCCACGATCAGGTCGAGGCGATGACGCTGGCCGATCGGATCGTGGTGCTCAATCAGGGCATGATCGAGCAGGTCGGCTCCCCTCTCGAACTGTACCGCACC
>NZ_JBFUFF010000031.1:0-72922 GCF_056403555.1 Rhizobium sp. P2_G2 | reverse complement strand
GATTTGGACGGTCTCAGATGGTCGCGTCAGCGAAGCTCGCCGATCTGGCAGGTAGGGTGAAGCCCGAGAGGCCACGGCAGCGAGAAATCAAACCCGCCGAACCAGAATAAGCAAACCCAAGCGTCGGGCCGGGAGAACTATAAGCCTGACGACTTCAACCGCTCCAACCGCCCGGTGCGGACCCGCATGCCGGGTGGTGTGGGAGGGGCGGAGCTGATTGGCTCCCCCCTATCCCGATCCCGGGCATTCTCGCCCCACAATGGGATGAGTTCGTTAACTCACGCGGCCAATTTATCGCCGCGGGCCGTCCTGTCAATGCATGAGGCCGATATATTCAACTCCCGGTTCCATAAGGGCACGCTTCGGGTCTCGCCTTGCCTCGACGTAAAATGCGAGCCGCAGCGCCCATGCGCTTCACTCTGTTCCAGCCATCCATTCCTTGAGCATGAGGCTCGCTTTTGCCCCGATGGTCGCCAATATTTTTCCACTCATGTCGAAAAGCGGGTGCATCATACGACTATCATTATGAACCGCATCGGAGGACAAATCGCATGAAGTTGTATTTCAGCCGGAACCCAAACCCGCGTCTTGCCGTCGCCGTGGCGCGATTTCTCGACATGGAGATCGAATTCGAGTTCGCCTCGCCCCAGGCCTCCGGCCAGGCTGAGCGGTTCCGGGCGCTCAATCCCAACCTGCTTCTGCCGATCCTCGAACATTCCGGCGGCACGCTTTGGGAGGCCGATGCGATTGCCTGTTGGCTTTCCCGGCGCGCCGGTTCGACCCTATGGAGGACGGATGACGACGAGCCGGATATGATCCGCTGGATCAGCTGGGGCAAGGACAATTTCGTCAAGGCCTGCGACATCGTGCATTGGGAACGCGGCACCAAACTGCGATATGGCATTGGCACCTGCGACGAGACCATGGTCGAGGAGGGCCTGAGGCAGTTTCACAGGGCGGCGAGCCTGCTTGAAAATGCGCTTTCGGATCGCCTCTGGCTGCTGGGGGAAACGATCTCGTTTGCCGATTTCCGCATGGCAACGTTCCTGCCTTTCAACGATGCCGCCCGCATGCCGATCGAGGACTATCCGGCGTTGAAGCGCTGGGCGGATCAATTGGATCGGATTGAAGCCTGGGCCGATCCTTTTCGGGGACTGGACGCACCCCAGCTGCCGCCAGTCCCCTCTTCGTGAAAGGACCTAATCATGAGAGATACCGAAGGCGCTCCGAGCCCTGACCGTTTTTATCATGGTACGCGCGCTGATCTAAAACCCGGAGACCTGATAGAGGTCGGCTATAGATCCAACTTCGGCACCGGCAAGCCTTTGTCGTGGGTCTATTTCACCCGTACGCTGGATGCAGCGACTTGGGGCGCGGAGCTTGCCGCCGGCGATGGCAGGGAAAGAATCTACATCGTGGAGCCAACAGGGCCGTTCGTGGACGATCCCAACCTGACGGACAAAAAATTTCCTGGCAATCCCACGCAGTCATACCGCTCGCGCGAGCCGCTCCGTGTCACCGACGAAGTCACGGAGTGGCAAGGTCACTCCACTGGACAGCTCCAGCAGATGAAGGACAATGTCGCCCGACGAAAGGCCGAGGGTGCGGAGATTATCGACTGATCTGACCCAGCTGCCTGCTGACTACAGGTGCCGGGGAGTGAATTGTTCGCCGACGGAGGGCTCTATTGCGCGTGCAGGATCGCCAGGCCCAGGAAGGCGAAGCTCCCCAGGGCGGTCAGGGACAGCACGCCGGCCAGAAGTACCCGGCCGCCGGAGGCGAACACTGTGCGCATGTTGACCGAAAGGCCGAGTGCGGCCATCGAGATGGTGGTCAGCAAGGCCGAACCGGCCCTGGCGGTGTCGACCATTGTTACGGGAACGAGGCCGAAGCTGCGCAGGCCCATCATGGCGAAGAAGCCGATGATGAACCATGGTACCAGGCGCGCAAAGGCGATGCCGCCCGCCTGCGTTCCGCTCCTGCCGTCCTTCAGGCGCAGCGCCAGCACGACGGGACCGAGCATCAGGACCCGCATCAGCTTCACCAAGGTGCCGATCTGCACGCTCGCCACGCCGATCGGCGCGGTAGCGGCCAAGACTTGCGGCACGGCATAGACGGTCATGCCGGCGAAGACGCCGTATTGCCATTGGCTGAGATGGAAAACCGGGAAAAGCGGCGGCAGGAGAAGAACCACGACGATGCCGAGTGCCGCGGTGAAGGCGATCGAGGCTGCGACATCGTCCGACTTGGCGCCGATGACCGGGGCCGCGGCGACGATGGCCGAATTGCCGCAGATCGAATTTCCGCACGCCACCAGGGTCGCCAACTGGTCGTCGAGACCAAGCAGGCGGCAGATGCCGTAACTCGTCATCAGCGAGGCGACCACCGTTGCGACCACGATCGCGACCATTTCGGTGCCGGCGTCGGAAATGGTGGCGACGCTCACGGACGCGCCGAGCAGCACGATCGCCAGTTCGAGGATGAATTTCGCTGAGAAATCAACACCCGGCTTCAGCCAGGATGGCAATCCGAAGACGGTGTGGAACACTGTGCCGAGGACGATGGCAAAGACCAGCCCGTCGAGTAGTTCGAAGCCGAAGACGCTTTTCTCCGCGACCACCAGGGCATGCGCCAGCAGGGTGATCGCGACAGCGGCCGCGACGCCAGGACAGATTTTTAAGAATTGACGAATTGGCAACTCGAATATCCCACACATTCGATTGATTGCAGGATATTATTTCCGTATGTTCTTATCCATCGAATAAAACATGATGTTTCATTCGATTTTGCCGAACGATAGGTGCGGACCGGCGATCTGACCGCCGTCCCCCGTCCTGATTATTGGAAAGGGACGAAGGTGCCCGGAGCGCCGTGTCAAAAGCGGATCTATCTCGAAATACGCGTCGATAGAATGATCGATGTGAGAGTGCGCTCGACTCCAGCCAGCTCCCCGATGCGATCGATCACCCTATCAAGCTCGGTGACATCAGGCGCGGTGACGATCGCGATCAGATCATAAGGGCCGTTGACCGAATAGAGCAGCTCGACTTCCTCGATGGCCGAAAGCTCTTCCGTGACCGAGACGAGGGCCTTGGGAGCAATCGTGATCAGGATATGCGCCCGCAAAAGCGTCGACAGATAGCGCTCGGAAAGGCGGACACCGTATCCGGCTATGGTGCCGTTTTGCTCGAGGCGTTCCAAACGGGTCTGAACCGTCGTCCGCGAAAGGCCGAGACGCTTTGCGATTGTCGCTAGGGGAGTCCTCGCATTCGCTCCCAATATGGCGAGGAGTTCGCGATCTTTGCTCGATATGGTCACTTCGTCGAAATTCTCCGTCAGTTTGTATTAAATCTAGCGTCATTTTGTAAAAAATACAGCTATGAACTGACTAGTCGGAGCTTCATTCTTTGCAAGGAGTTTTCAAGGGAAAGGGCCTGCAATGAAACATGTCGCCATCGTTGGTGCAGGGAAAATCGGTAGCGCCATCGCTGCCATGCTTGTCGATAGCCGTGACTATGCGGTCACCGTGATCGACAGGAGTGCTGCGCAACTCGCAGGCATTCCGTCGCATCCCGACATCTCCACCCAGGCGCTGGATATCGCCGATGCCGCTCGTTTGCAGCAGGCGTTGAAGGGCAAATACGCGGTGCTGTCGGCCGCGCCGTTTCATCTGACCGGGCAGGTCGCCGAAGCCGCAGCGGCTGTCGGGGTTCATTATCTCGACCTGACCGAGGACGTCGCCACCACGCGTCACGTCGAAGCGCTCGCACTGACGGCGAAGTGCGCGATGATACCCCAGTGCGGGCTCGCGCCAGGCTTCATCTCGATCGTCGCGAACGATCTGACCAAGCGCTTCGACGCGCTCGACAGCGTGCGCATGCGCGTTGGAGCGCTGCCGCAGTATCCGTCCAATGCTCTCAGCTACAATCTGACATGGAGCACGGACGGTCTGATCAACGAGTATATCGAGCCCTGCGAGGCGATCGTGGAGGGGCGTCTGGTCAATGTTCCCGCGCTCGAGGAGCGGGAGGAGTTCTCGCTCGACGGCGTGACATACGAGGCGTTCAACACCTCTGGCGGCCTCGGGACGCTGGCAAAGTCGCTTGAGGGCCAGGTGCGCAACATGAACTACCGGACTGTGCGCTATCCAGGCCATCTCCTCATCGTCAAAGCGCTTCTTAATGACCTCAACCTGAAGAACCGGCGCGACCTATTGAAGGACGTCTTCGAAAACGCTCTGCCGGCGACGATGCAGGACGTCGTGGTGATTTTCGTCACTGTGTGTGGCTGGAAGGACGGACGCTACCTGCAGGAGACTTACGCCAACAAGGTCTATGCCGATGTGGTCGGCGGCAAGATGATGAGCGCCATCCAGATCACGACGGCCGCGGGCATCTGTGCCGTGCTCGATATGCTGGCGACGGACAAGCTGCCGCAGAGGGGTTTCGTCCGCCAGGAGGAGGTCTCGCTTGCGGACTTCCTCGGAAACCGCTTCGGACTGCATTACGCCGGAAGGCAGCCGGGTCTGGCGAGAACCGCGTGAAGTCGCGATGACATCCGAGGTGAAGGCGGCTTGAACCCGCCTTCACCGATCGACGCCGCCCTATTGCGAATTGGGTCGCGTGATATGCTCTAGCATCGATGACTGCTTAAACGCGTTGCGTCCATGCGTCAAAAGCTCTGCAAGGCGCCCGACGCCGTCGGGGATCAAATGAGCCGGCATTGACGCATATCCAAAGATGAAGCCTGCGCGCCGATCTCTCGGACAGGTGAACAGACGCGAGACCGGATAAATTCCGATGCCGTTTTTCCGTGCATGATCCACGAAGCTTTGTTCGTATTGGGCTTCCAGGTCATTGAACCAGACCACGACATGCAAGCCCGCGGACGTGCCGACGATCTCGACCTGGTTTGCGAAAGCGCCGGCCATGGCATCGAGAAAAACCCTTCGCCTCTCGGCATTCGTCCGGCGCATTTTCCGTACATGTCGCTCGTAGGCGCCGCTTTCGATGAAGGCCGCGAGCGCCTCCTGCTCGAACAGCGCGCTATGACGGTCCATGATCTGCTTGCAGCGAACGAACGGCTCGACGAGTTGTTGGGGCAGGACGAGATAGCCGAGACGAAGCGTTGGAGACAAGGTCTTCGACACCGTTCCGACATAGATGACCCTGCCATGGCCCGACAGATAGAGTGGCGGGATCGGCCGGACATCGTAGCGGTATTCGCCGTCATAGTCGTCTTCCACGATGTGGACGTTTCCCGCTTCGGCCCATTCAACCAGTTCGCGACGGCGGCCAACGGAAAGAACGCCGCCCAATGGAAACTGGTGGCTCGGGGTAACGCAGGCGAGCGAATATCCCGACGACACCGGCAACTGCGCCGTCACCATACCGTCTTCATCACAGGGAATGGCCGTCGGTGCCGCGCCCAGTGAAACCAGCACGTTGCGCGCCATGGCGTAGCACGGTTCCTCGATCAGCACCCGGTCGCCGGGATCGACGAGAACGCGTGCTGAGAGGTCCAGCGCCTGCTGGGAGCCGCTGACAACGACGATCTGCTCGACCTCGCAGCGGATGCCGCGCGCACGCCAGAGATATCCGCGGAGCGCCTGCCGTAGAGCCGAGCTACCCGCAGGGTGCCCATAGCTGAGGCGATCGCGGTGCGCGAGCACGGCCGCGCCAAGCGCCTTTCGCCATGCCAGTTTCGGGAAGTCGCCCGGCGCGACGTCGCCGTAGCGGAAATCGTATTCCAGTTGTCCGGCGTCGCCCGGCACGCTCGCGCGCAGTTGCATGGCGCGAGCCGCATAGGCCGACAGTCTTTGGGGCGCATCGTGCGATATGCTGTTCGGCTCGACGTCATCCGAGGCGACATTGCCGACGACATTGGCTTTCGCGCCGTGGCGCACCTGGACATAGCCCTCCGAGATCAGTTGCTCGAAAGCCGTCGTCACGGTCGTCCGGGAGACGCCAAGCTCTTCCGCCAATGCCCGCGTCGAAGGCAATCTGTCTCCCGGTGCATAGACGCCTTTGGCAATCTGGTCCCGCAAGGCGAGATAGATACCGCGCGCCGTTCCGACTTTCTCCTTGGCTCCGGCAAACTGGACCATTTTTTTTCTCCGAAACTGGCACTTCTATTCAGGCCAGTTGCCTGTGATAACGGCAGCAAGTCAAGGAGACCAGACAATGTATACGCCACCTGCTTTCGTCGTCGACGACAAGGCCGAACTCTATGAAATGATCCGGCACTGTCATCTCGCCAACTTCATCATCGCCACGCCTACAGGTCCGATGTGCACGCCGTTGCCGATGTTTGTCGACGCGACCGAGGGGGAAATGGGCGTCCTCTACGCGCATCTGGCACGGCCGAACCCGCAATGGCAGGCGGAGGTGGTCGGCCATGGTCTGGCGGTGTTCATGGGGCCGGACGCTTACGTCACCCCATCCTGGTATGCCGCGAAAGCCGAACATGGAAAGGTCGTTCCGACCTGGAATTACGCGGCCGTCCATGCATCAGGCCCCGTCGAGTTCTTTGATGATGCCGATCGGCTGCTCGATGTCGTAAGCCGCCTGACCGCTTTGCACGAATCCTCCCGCAAGTCGCCGTGGACGGTCACCGACGCGCCGGAGAGTTACATCAAGGCGCAGCTCCGCGGGATCATCGGCATCCGCATGCCGATCGCCGATCTCCAGGGAAAGCGGAAGATGAGCCAGAACCGTCCGGAAGCGGATCGTCGAGGCGTCAAACGCGGCATGGCGGAGCGCGGCGAGCGGCATGACGAAACGGTCGCCGAAATGATTCCGCTCTGATGTGGTGGAGAAATACCTGAATGTTCGTGCCTACCATCGATAAACGCATCGAGACCATCGCGCCCGGTTTCCGGGCGATGAGCGTCTTCGTCGACGCCTCTTCCGCGTCTCAAGGCGACTTCCCCCCGGATGTTCTCGCAAGCGCGAGCGCCTTCGTGATCGAAGGAGGCCCTGCCTGGGCAGAGGCCCATCTGGCGAGCTGGGCGGAAGCCTATCAGCGGTTCGGTGCGAAGCCGAACAGGACGCCCTGTTCGGCCCAGGCGTTGAGGAAGCGCGTGCTGAAGGACGGCAGCATGCCGTCGATCAACCCCGTCGTCGATCTCTACAACGCCGTCAGCCTGCGCTACGCCATCCCGGTCGGCGGCGAGAATGCCGACGCCTATCTTGGGCCGCCGCTGTTGACGGTCGCAGACGGCAGCGAGGTCTTCGACACCGTGATGAACGGAGAGGCAATCATCGAAAACCCGGAACCCGGCGAGGTGATCTGGCGTGACGGTGTCGGGGTGACTTGCAGACGCTGGAACTGGCGGCGGGGGACCCGTACGCGATTGGAGAATGCGGCCGGGCGGATGTGGTTCGTGCTGGAGAGCCTGGAAACCATGCCTGAGGACGCGCTCATGGAAGCGGCGGCAATGCTCGTGCAGGGATTGAAGACAGTGATGCCAGGGAGCGCTGTCTCCGCGAGCAGGGTTCGGCTTTCGGCAAGCGCGAACTGACGTTCGACTGGGTTTCTTTCCTAGGTTCAGGCGTCACTGACGCCGATGCTGGCGCGGACATGGAGACCGGGCGTGGTCGCGAGCTTGACGATGAGCGCGGACAAGCTGTCGAGGGCGACGTCGTGGCCGTGGAACGGTTCACCCTTCCGGGTGATCCGATAAGAGCCTCCAGGTGCTCGGGTGAACCAGCCCGGCCGAAGGATTGTGAAATCGAGGCTGGACGTTTCGATGAGCGCGGCCGAATCCCTGTAGGGATCGAGAACGCTGCGGTAATGCTCGCCCGGCACTTCGCCGTAGATGCCCATTGAACTGATGAAGATCAGCCGCTTCAGCCCCGCGGCGTCCATCGCATCGATGATTGACCTCGCCTGGCGCGCCATGTCTCCCGTCAGACTGGCGAACACGACGTCCTGTCCCGACATTGCGGTTCGCAACCTCGTCACGTCATTGACGTCGCCTTCGACGACCGTCACGCGGCCGGGAGAGGGATTTTCGAGGCGGCTCGCGCGACGCAGGTAGAGCGTCAGCTCGGCATCTGAGTCATCGAGAAAGGCCTTTGTCGTGTTGCGCGCCAACTGTCCGTTGGCACCAAGGATCAGAACGTTTGTCATGCGTATTTCCTATTCCCCCGGCGCCGTCAGTACGTCGAAGTGAGAAGTTCGACGAACTTCCATCTGCTGGCCCGCCGAACATAGATTTCCGTGAACTGAAGCCTGAATTGGCCGCGATGCCCTCCCATCGTGACGGTGAACACGGCCCTGCCTTTCAAGGTGGCTTTATCGCCCTCTATCGCGACCGACGCGCCTCTCGGCTCGATGCGATTGTAGACGAAACGTCCGGACCTAAGTTCTTCCATCCACTCCGCCTTGGAGGAGACATGTCCCGTGATGTGGACGAAGTGCAGATCGTCGTCGAAGAGGTCTTCGACGCGATCGATCTGCCCTGACGTCTTCCAGCCGAATTTGGCCAGAGACAACGCCAGGATTTCGTCTTCGACACTGCGGTTCGACGTGTTCACGAACGCTCACCGATAGGAATATTGCAGGAAGACCTCTGGAAGACGGGCGCCCTTCACGTTGATCTTGGACGCCTCGTCCTCGATCTCCGCGAGATCGGCGGCCGTCAGCAGGACGTCTGCAGCGCCGAGGTTTTCCTCGACACGGTCAAGCCGCCGGGTTCCCGGGATGGGTACGATCCAGGACTTCCGGGCCAATAGCCACGCGAGTGCCACTTGCGCCGGCGTCGCATTCTTGGATTTCGCGATCCGCTGCAGAAGGTCGACCATAGGCTGGTTCGCCTTGCGTGCGTCCTCTGTGAAGCGCGGTGAAGCCGCACGGAAGTCGGTCGCTTCGATCGTGGTATTGGCGTCGATCTTGCCCGTCAGATATCCCGCACCAAGGGGGCTCCACGGCACGAAACCGATCCCGAGTTCCTCGCAAATCGGAAGGATTTCCGGCTCCGGATCGCGGGTCCAAAGCGAGTATTCGCTCTGGATGGCGGTTACGGGCTGCACCGCATGTGCGCGCCGGATCGTTCCCGCCGCGGCTTCCGACATCCCGAAATGCTTGACCTTGCCTGCGGCAATAAGGTCTTTCACAGCGCCCGCGACGTCTTCGATCGGCACTTCCGGGTCGACGCGATGCTGATAAAGCAAATCGATCGTCTCGATGCCCAGGTGCTTCAACGAGCGATCCACGACCCGCTTTATGTGATCCGGCCTGCTGTTCAGGCCGGAACGCTGTCCGGTTTCGAAATCGATGTCGAAGCCGAATTTGGTCGCGATCACGACCTCGCTGCGGATCGGTCCGAGTGCCTTGCCGACCAGCACTTCGTTGCTAAACGGGCCGTAGGCTTCGGCGGTGTCGAAGAAAGTGACACCCCGGTCATGCGCGCCCCGGATGACGCTGATCGCCTCTGCGTCGTCGGGAGACGCGCCGTAGGTCGAGGCAAAGCTCATTGTGCCAAAACCGATTTCCGAGACCTCGAGGTCTCCAAGCAGACGTTTTTTCATTGGTAGCTCCTGTGTTCGATTGGTCGATGTCAACGATCGATGGCCGCATCGAGCGCCGCGGAAAGCGGTCCACTCTTGATCTCTATCGAGGCGAAGGCCCCGTCGATGGCCTTCAAGTCGGGCGCGCCCGCCGAATTCGATGACGAATATCTAGCGCATCAGCGATCATGCGATTAGGCTGCAAAATGCGCATCTGGTATTGAGGAAAATTCACAAATGGCTCGGGACAATGTCAACGATCTCGCTGTCTTCCTCGCTATAGCGCGAGAGCAAAGTTTTACGCGGGCGGCGGCGAAACTCGGCGTGTCGCCGTCCGCGCTCAGCCATGCGGTGCGCCTGCTTGAAGAGCGGCTTGGCATCCGTCTTCTCACCCGGACCACGCGTCGCGTTTCCCTGACCGAGGCCGGCGAGAAGCTGCTGAATTCGATCCAACCCCATTTCGACGGGATCGAAAACGCCTTGAGCCAGCTGACGGAACTGCGCGACAAGCCCGCCGGCCTGGTGCGCGTTACTGCAGGGGAGCACGCCGCGAACTCCATTCTCTGGCCGGCGATCCAACGACTTCTTCCTCACTGTCCCGATATCAAGTTCGAGGTCACGGTCGAGAGCGGACTGACCGACATCGTCGCCGAGCGCTATGATGCAGGCATCCGGCTCGGAGAGCAGCTGGATGCCGACATGATCGCCGTGCGGATCAGCCCCGAAATGCGCATGGTGACGGTCGGCTCTCCGGCGTATTTCGAGCGCAATCCGCGGCCGAAGACTCCGCAAGACCTGACATCGCATGCATGCATCAACCTCAGGCTACCAACATATGGCGGTTATCTGGTCTGGGAATTCGAGAAGGACGGACGGGAGGTGAAGGTCCGTGTCGATGGTCCGCTTGTGTTCAACAATTCCGCTATGGCCATGAAGGCGGCGCTCGGCGGTGCCGGCATCGGTCACTTTCTTGAGGATCACGCATTGGAGAACATTCGCGCGGGACGCCTGATTCCAGTGCTCGATGACTGGAGCCCGCCTTTCGCAGGCTATCATTTATACTATCCGAGCCGCCGCCAGATGTCTCCGGCGTTCGCGGTTCTCGTCGATGCGCTGCGCCACCACGCGCCTTGATCCTGATTTGTGAATTATTCTCAAGAACACATGCCGGATTAGCCGTCTAATCCGACAGATAGGTTGATGCTATTTCTCCGATCAAAGCGGCTCATGTCGCTGCAACGGGTATTGGAGAATGTCATGGAGATTAAGCGCGCAGGCAGCCAGCCGTCCGCCAAGGGGCCATCGGATTGGTTCACGGGGACGGTGCGGATCGATCCGCTGTTCGCTGTTCAAGGCGCGGCACGGGCCGCAGGCAATACCGTCACCTTCGAACCCTGTGCCCGCACGGCCTGGCACACCCATCCCCTTGGCCAAATCCTGATCGTCACCGCCGGTTGCGGTCGCGTGCAGCGCGAAGGCGGACCCGTCGAGGAAATCCGCCCAGGTGATGTCGTGCGGTTCGAGCCGGGAGAAAAACACTGGCATGGAGCCTCGCCGACGACCGCAATGACCCACATCGCGATCCAGGAGACACTCGACGGCAAGGCGGTCGACTGGATGGAAAAGGTCGCCGACGAAGACTACGGCGCAGCTTGAGAGACCATGTCGATGACCAACGCCACATCGCCGACGGTCAACAAGACCGCCATCCTGGCAATCATCCTGACGAGCTACGTGATGATCGTGCTCGACACGTCGATTGTCCTCACCGGGCTTCCCAAAATCCACAGAGAACTGGGTTTTACCGATCCTGAACTCGCATGGGTCCAGAGCGCCTACACCCTGACCTTCGGTGGGTTCCTGCTGCTCGGAGCAAGGGCGGGAGACATTCTCGGCCTCAGGCGAATGCTCACGATCGGCTTGGCAATATTCACCGTGTCATCGCTTGCCATCGGGCTCGTCCACACCCCGGCTTTCATGATCGCAGCGCGCGCAATCCAAGGCATCGGTGGAGCGATCCTGGCACCCGCAACGCTGTCGCTCCTGCAGGCCACCTTCGCCGCCGGACAAGAGCGTACGCGAGCGGTGTCTCAGTACAGCGCCGTGGCAGGCATCGCCGCGAGCGTCGGCCTTGTCCTCGGCGGCGTGCTTGCCGACTGGCTATCGTGGCGCGTTGGTTTCTTCATCAACCTTCCGATCGGAATCGGGATGATCGCCGCCGCTCTTCGGTTCGTTCCGGAGACTCCCAAACAAACAGGCCGTTTCGATATGGCCGGCGCGCTGACGTCGACCGTGGGGATGGTGGCGCTCGTCTACGGCCTCATCCGATCGGCCAGCCACGGCTGGGGCGATCACCTCACCCTGTCGGTCATCACTTTAGCTGCGCTCCTCATTGCCCTGTTTGTCGTGGTCGAAAGTCGAGCCGCGCAGCCGATCGTGCCGTTGCATCTGTTCGGCAGCCGAGAGCGCGTTGGTGCTTACACCGCGCGCGTGCTTTTCCTCGGTGCCATGGTGGGTTTCTTCTTCTTCACCACTCAGTTCCTGCAAAGCGTGCTGGGCTACAGCGCCGCGGTCGCCGGGTTAGCCTTCCTTCCCGCTACCTTGGTGAATTTCGCTTCTGCCATGGCGGTCCCCGCGTTGACGCAGAAAATCGGCAACGGCCGTCTGCTCGCCTTCGGTCTTGTCCTCAGTTTGATCGGGATGTTTTGGCTGAGCCGCGTGACCCCTCAAGCCGACTTCGTGACCGCTATTGCGTTGCCGATGGTGTTGATCGGCTGCGGTCAGGGATTCGTTCTCAGCCCTCTGACGACGGCCGGCATCTCCGGCGTCTCCGGTTCCGATGCCGGTGCGGCCTCCGGCGTCGTCAACACCGCCCATCAACTTGGCAATTCGCTCGGCCTGGCTGTCCTGGTCGCGGCCGCGGCGTTCGGCACGTCTGGACTGGCGGGAACCGAGCTTCTCGCGCAGCGCGTGACCATCGCCTTGACCGGCTCGTCCGTGATGATGGCGCTTGCACTTGCATTGGTCGTGGCCCTGGTCGCCAGGCGTCGGCGACCCACCGCAACCGCATTGGTCGGCTTAAAGGTTTCTACGCTCGAGAGAGAATCCATCTGAAAAAGGAGATTGAGATGCAAAAGCGCAAACTCGGAAAATCGGGACCCGAAGTCTCGGCCATTGGCTTCGGCTGCATGGGGCTAACCTATGCCTACGGTTCCGTGATGGAACGGCAAGACGCGGTCAAGCTGCTGCGCGCGGCGGTCGAACGGGGCGTGACCTTCTTCGATACGGCCGAGGCTTACCAAAACGGCAACGAGGAATTCGTCGGCGAAGCACTCGAACCGTTCAAGGGGCAGGTTGTCATCGCCACCAAGTTCGGCTTTAGGAACGGCGAAGTCGCCCAAGGCATGGATAGTCGCCCGGAGAACATCCGCAAGGTCGCCGAGACCTCACTCAAGCGGCTGCGGGTCGACAGCCTCGACCTCTTCTACCAACACCGCACCGATCCCGAAGTGCCGATCGAGGACGTCGCCGGCACGATCAAGGACCTGATTGCCGAGGGCAAGGTCAAGCACTTTGGCATGTCGGAGGCTGGCGTCGATTCCATCCGTCGCGCCCACACCGTGCAGCCCGTGGCCGCGCTCCAGAGCGAATATTCGCTGTGGTGGCGGGAACCTGAAAAGGAAATCCTCCCGCTTTTGGAAGAACTCGGCATCGGCTTCGTGCCCTTCGCCCCGCTCGGCAAGGGTTTCCTGACAGGCGCGATCGACGCCAACACCACTTTCGCCAAAGACGATTTCCGGAACTTGGTTCCCCGCTTCGCCGAAGACGCCCGAAAGGCCAACCAGAAGCTCGTCGACGCTGTCGGCCTGATTGCCGAGAGCAAGGGCGTCACCCGGGCGCAGATCGCGCTCGCCTGGCTCATCGCCCAGAAGCCGTGGATCGCACCAATCCCCGGGACGACGAAGCAACACCGCCTCGAAGAGAATGTCGGTGGCGCTGACGTGGAATTGACGCCGGAAGACCTCGCGCAAATCCGCGAGGCGCTCGAGGGCATCGAAGTCCAGGGCGCACGATACCCTCAACATCTTCAACAGCGCGTTGGCAAGTGAGGCGGCGCGGACGCCGGCAGATGGATGAAGCCCGTGAAGTGAATGGTTGGTGTTCGCAACGGGAAGCAAAGCAGCGGAAATGCTTGAGGTAATTGAAGCACCGTTCGATGCGATTGTGATCTTTGCAGACGACTGGATCATGCGCGATCATGATCTTGCCGGACCGTTTCGACGGGATGACCGCCTCGGCACCCATCTATCGGACAGTGCCGCCATGCGCAGGGACTGGAAAGCACGTTTCATCCAAGTTGCGTCATCGCGTTTCGAAGCCGCAACGCGCTGACCGGATTTGGTCAGAAATCGACCTGCGATCCCTCAGCTCGGCTTGCGAAGCGCGTCCACGATCACCGAGAAAGCCGGCAGGTTCTGTCGCCGGCTGGGATAGTAGAGGTAATAGCCGGGGAATTTCTGCGACCAGTCGTCCAGCACGAGCTGCAGGCGCCCGGCTGCCAGATGCTGCTCGACATCGCTTTCCGGCACGAAGGCGATGCCATGGCCCTGAAGGGCGGCATCGACCATGTCCCTGGAGGCGTTGAAGGTCAGCTGTCCTTCGACCCTGACCCTGACCTCCTCGCCATCTTTCTCGAATTCCCAGGCATAGAGACTGCCAAGCCTGTCGAGACGCCGGTTGATGCAATTTTGGCGCATCAGTTCCTGCGGTGTTTTCGGTATGGCGCGAGACTTGAAATAGCCGGGAGAGCCGACGGCCACCAGGCGCCAGTCCGGCCCGATCCGCACCGCCACCATATCCTTTTCGAGACTTTCGCCGAGCCTTACACCGGCATCGAAACCATCCTCGACGATGTTGCGAAAACTGTTGTCGATGCTGAGTTCCAGCCGGATATCCGGATAGTCGGCTAGGATGGGCGATAGTTTCGGCCAGACTACGCTTTCCATGGCGTGATCGGAAAGCGTGATCCGGACAGTGCCGGCGGGCTTGTCGCGATAGGCCATCAAGGCCTCGATATCGGCTTCGATTTCGGCGATGCGTGGGGCCATCGATTGCCGCAGGCGCTCCCCGGCCTCGGTGGTCGCCACGCTGCGGGTCGTGCGGGTCAGGAGCCGGAGACCCATGCGCGCCTCGAGCTGCCGGACGGCGTGACTGAGGGTCGATTGGGCAATTCCCAATTTGGCCGCGGCCTTGGTGAAGCTGCGCTCCTCGGCAACGGCGAGGAACAACAGCAGTTCGTTGAAATTTTCGCGCGCCAATCTGCATCCTCCGGCTCATCTGATCGATGCGCATTATTAGCAGATTTCGATAAGTCCATGCAAATTGCCGTGTCTAATCCGGATTATCGAAGGGTGCTATCTGTCTCCGCGAACCGGAATGAACACGGGCGCCGTCGCCCGGACAGCCAGAGATCGGATATAACATGCTCGCAACCGTCCTTCACGCCCCCGGCGACATTCGCTGCGAGGAAGTCGCCGAACCCAAGATCCTGAAACCCACCGACGCGGTCATCAAGCTCTCGGCATCCTGCGTCTGCGGCTCCGATCTCTGGCCCTATCGCGGACTTCAACCGGTCAATGGCCTGCAACATATGGGCCATGAATATTGCGGCGTGGTCGTCGAGGTCGGCAGCGAGGTGAAGACCATCCGCCCCGGCCAGTTCGTCGTCGGCTCGTTCTGCCTCTCGGACAATACCTGCCCACATTGCCGCTTCGGCTTCCAATCCTCCTGCGAGCATCGTGAGTTCATGTCGGGCGCGCAGGCGCCCTATGCCCGTATCGCGCTGGCGGACGGCACATTGGTTGCGACCGACGGCATGCCGTCCGACGACCTGATCCCAAGCCTGCTGGCGGCCTCCGATGTTCTCGGCACCGGCTGGTATGCTGCAGATGCCGCACGTGTCACGCCGGGATGCACGGCAGTGGTGGTCGGCGACGGCGCGGTCGGCCTGATGGGCGTGCTGTCGGCCAAACAGCTTGGTGCCGCGCGCATCATTGCCATGAGCCGCCACAAGGCGCGTCAGGAACTCGCCCTGGAATATGGCGCCACCGACATCGTCACCGAACGCGGCGATGCAGGCGTGACCAGGATCAAGGAATTGACCGGCGGCGTTGGCGCCGACTCCGTGCTGGAATGCGTCGGCACGCAGGAATCGATGATGCAGGCGATCAACTGCGCCCGGCCCGGCGGCGCGATCGGGTTCGTCGGCGTGCCGCATGGCGTGGAATTGGACGGGCAGATGCTGTTCTTCCAACAGAAGAATCTCATGGGCGGGCCGGCCCCGGTGCGCCGCTTCCTGCCCCATCTCATCGATCTGATCATGACGCGGAAGATCAATCCCGGCAAGGTCTTCGATCTCGAACTGCCGCTGGCCGATGTCGCCCGGGGCTACAAGGCCATGGACGAGCGCAGCGCGATCAAAGCGCTGTTGCGGATGTGAGCGCGCCCCGCGCTGCGGAACGCGAAATTCCCGCGGCGCAAAGCCCGATGGCAAGCCGTCGCCGGATGCGGTCAACACCCCTCAGGGAAAGCGTTATGGAAGCCACGTACAATAACCGCATCGAGACCACGGCCAATCCTTGGGGCACGGTCTTGTGCATGACGCTGATGTCCTTCGTGCTCGTTGCCTCGGAGTTCATGCCGGTCAGCCTGCTGACGCCCATTGCCGATGATCTCGGCATCAGTACGGGACAAGCCGGCCAGGCGATTTCCATCTCGGGCTTCTTCGCCGTGGTCACCAGCCTGTTCAGCAATGCGCTGCTGGCACGCCTGGACCGACGCACCGTGGTCCTCGCCTATACCGGCGTGCTCGTGGCCTCGGGACTGGCGATCACGTTTGCGCCGAACTACCTGGTCTTCATGCTGGGGCGAGCGCTGATCGGCGTGTCCGTCGGTGGCTTCTGGTCGCTGTCCACGGCCATATTGGCGCGCATCGCTTCCGGCAGCGACCTGCCGAAGGCGCTGGCCATGCTGCAGGGCGGCACCGCTCTGGCCGCCATCATCGCAGCACCTCTGGGCAGTTTTCTGGGCGGATTGATCGGATGGCGCGGTGCCTTCTTCATCCTGGTCCCGATCGGGATCGTCGCGCTGATATGGCAGGCAGTCATGCTTCCGCGCATGCCGGGCAGCGCGAGCGGGTCCGTTACCGCCACGTTCGGCCTGCTGCGCAACCGCACTTTCGCCATCGGCATGGCGGCGATGACGTTCTTCTTCGCCGGACAGTTCGCGCTGTCCACCTATTTGCGGCCCTTCCTGGGCGGCGTGACCGGCCTTGAGATCAACAGCCTATCGCTGGTGCTTCTTGGGATCGGCTTTGCCGGACTTGCGGGAACTTCGTTGATCGGCTTCGTTCTGCGCTCGCATCTCAGCGCGGTGCTGGTCGGTTTCCCGGCGGCGCTGATGGTGATCGCGGGGCTGTTGATACCGCTTGGGCCATCTGCCATGGCGACCGCGGCGATGCTTTTCCTCTTCGGTTTTTTCACCACGCCCGTTCCGGTGGCCTGGAGCACATGGATGACCCGCGTCATTCCTGGCGAACTCGAGGCCGGCGGCGGGCTGCAAGTGGCCCTCATCCAGTTCGCCATAACCTGCGGTGCCTTCATTGGCGGAATATTGTTCGACAGCAGCGGGTGGTGGAGCCCGTTTGCTTTCAGCGGCATCCTGTTTCTGGCTTCGAGCGTGATCGCAGTCGGCGTGGCGCGATCGCCGCAAACAAAAGCATAAGGAGAAAACTCATGGATATCATTCGCAACGGCGCGCAGCCGTCAGGCAAAGGCCCCGCCGACTGGTTCAGCGGCACCGTGCGCGTCGATCCTTTGTTCCAGGCCAACGGCACGCGCCGTGCGGCGGGTGCGCTGGTCACCTTCGAGCCCGGCGCACGCACGGCCTGGCACACGCATCCGCTCGGCCAGACATTGATCGTTACGGCGGGCCTCGGCCGGGTGCAGCGCGAAGGCGGCCCGATCGAGGAAATCCGCCCGGGCGATATCGTCTGGTTCGAACCCAGCGAGAAGCACTGGCACGGTGCGGCGCCCAACAACGCCATGAGCCATATCGCCCTGCAGGAGAACCTCGACAGCAAGGTCGTCGACTGGATGGAGAAAGTGACCGATACGCAGTATGGAGCGGTGGACTGAATATTTGCGTGCGCTGCGGCGGCGCTGTGGGACCTGCAGCGACAATGGCGAAAGTCTGCCAATAAAAAGAGCCGGAAACCACACTGCGCCGAAGGTGACGCGGGGTTCCGGCCCGAAGCTTAGACTGGAATGGAAGGGACGTTTCACACCAGCCGAGGGAGGGAACCTCCCAATGGTCCAAGGATTAGCAGGGCCTTGCTGAACGCATTCCGAACTCTGCGTTCATCTGCCGTTCATTTCCAGGCGCCGGTGTTTTCATTCGGTTTTTTGCGATGCGCCCTTGAAACGCTTTTGGGCTCTAACCACTTCATGTCGTGCGAGGCGCCGATGTCGGGTCTCGATGAGCGGAGCAGCCAGCGCCTGTCAATCAGGGCGGCAGTCTCCAAAACAACAATCGCAACGTTGCTCCAAGGAGGACACTATGCGTCATTTCGATTTCTCCCCGCTTTATCGTTCCACCGTCGGTTTCGACCGCGTCTTCACCATGCTCGACAGCCTGGCTCAGCCGGAACAGCCCACCTATCCGCCCTATAATATCGAAAAGACCGGCGACAACGCCTATCGCATTTCGATGGCGGTGGCCGGCTTCGACGAGACCGAGCTTACCATCGAGCTCAACCAGCACATCCTGACCGTCAAGGGCGAGAAGGCCGACGAGAAGAACGAGAACGGCGATGTTCTCTATCGCGGTATCGCCAAGCGCGCCTTCGAGCGCCGCTTCCAGCTCGCCGACCATGTCGAAGTGCGCGCGGCCCATCTCAAGAACGGCCTGCTCCATATCGACCTCCTGCGCGAAATTCCGGAAGCCATGAAGCCCCGCAAGATCGAGATTTCCGCCCCGACCGCCGAAGCCGCCCGGACCATCGAGGCGCAGGTCGTCAACAGCTGATCACGACAAGCACAATCACTCCTCCCTCTCAGTGATTGGAAAGCCCCTTCGGTCCCGCCGGCCGGAGGGGCTTTTTGTGCAGCAAACATCCTCTCAGCAAATCGCCGGCTGTATTGCTTCGATCTGCAAGCTTTTCTGGCACGGCCTGATGCGGGCAGAAGGAGTATCGCGGTGCCATTACATCGCCTTTTGCGACGGTGGTTGGGTTTAAAGTTAAGGCGTGGCACCCGCGACTGGCCGACTGATGTCCCGATGAGCGTCCGACCAAAACATCTTGCATTCGGGCTTGTCAGCCCGGATTGCCAACGTCTTATAGTGTTGGCGATATTGGTTCGATTTAAGCCGTGCCGCACGGCTGTCGCTGATGACCGAGTTAGAGAAGAGGACGATATTAAAGTGGACAGTTCCATCACGAGTGAAGATATTCAGAGGCTGTATGAAATTGCTGCTGCCCGCCAGCCACACGAGCACGATACTTCTTCGATTGTGCCTATCATATGTCCCTACGACTGGCTGGATGGCCGCTACCCACATCCAATTGTTCCGTTGGCCGACCTCCCTTTTTCCATCGTCTGGGCGGTTTGGAGTGCTCCGCACATACTGATCTATGTAAGTTATGAGATGGCTCAGTATTGGGAGGACAGTGGTGTGGACTGGGCTGGAAAGGCGATGGAAAACCTGACAAGGATGGCAAAAGCAGGTCCCAAGGGCCGCCGCAGAATAGATGAAAACGGCCGGACGACGATTGTCGCCATGTTGAATGACGACGGCATCGGGCCGTCGCGGCTGCTGATTCCCGACTTCCTTAACGATTTTTTCGGGGAAGACTATATGGTCGCCATTCCCGAGGAGACCTGCGCAATTGCCTACCCGAAAGATCTGCCTGAGAGCGAAATGGCCGCTGTCGATGGAGTGATCGAAGGCTGTTACCGAAACGGTACGAGACCGTTCTCTCCTGACCGCTTCGAAGCCAGCCGCTTCATGCTTGCGCAAGTGGCGGTTAAACTCACTTATGACYGAAACCGCGTGTCTTGTGCCGCCTAAACCGGCAGCGACACCAAAGCTAAAGCCCGGCGCTTAAGCCACTCTCACCTCAAATTCCTTCACCTCTTCCAGGGGAGGAGCCTGACGCGATGCACCGTCGCCCGTGAAGCGCTTGACCTACATTCAGAGCAGCCTTGCCACTGTATCGACATCCTCTTCCTTCGTCGCAAACGACGTGATGAAACGGCGGAGCTGCTCGTTTTCGCCGAGGAGATGTTCCAGGCCGGCCGGCGTTCCCCAGTCGTAGAAGCGGGCGCCCGTGGCGCGCAGTTCTTCGGCCTTGGCGTCGGTCATGATCAGGAAAATCTGGTTGGAGCCGGTTTCCCAGGCAAGCCGCACGTCTTTCGATGTTTTGACCGCCGCGACGAGCTTGTCGGCCATGCGGTTGGCGTGTTTTGCCAGATCCAGCCAGAGACTGCCGTCGAGCCAGGCGTCGAATTGCTGGGCGATAAAATTCGACTTGGAGAACAGGTTGGCGGCGCGTTTCCTGAGATGCGGCAGGCCGGCGGCGTCGTCCTTGTTGAAATAGATGATCGATTCGGCGCACCAGCAGCCGTTCTTGGTGCCGCCCAGCGACAGGATGTCGATACCGGCCTTCCAGGTCATTTCCGCCGGGGTCACACCGAGGGCGGCAACCGCGTTGGAGAAGCGGGCGCCGTCCATATGGACCTTCATGCCGGCCTCGTGGGCGATGGCGGAGAGTTCGGCGAGCTCGTTGATCGTGTAGATCGTGCCGGCTTCCGTTGCCTGCGAAATGGTCAGCGCGACCTTTTGTCCGATATGCACATCGGTGGCGGGATAGCGGGCAATCGCCTTCCGCAGCCGTTCCGGGTCGATCTTGCCCTGGGTCTTGCCGTCACCGTCCACGGGAACGAGCTTGCCGCCGGCGGTCATGAATTCGACCGCGCCGCCTTCGTGATGGATGACATGTGCTGCCGGGTGGCAGAAGATCAGCGGTGCCGTCCTCGACACCGAGGCGAGCGCCAGCGAATTGGCCGCCGTGCCGGTGGCGACGAAGAAGACGCTGAGATCGCGCTCGAACAGGGCCGAAAGCTTTGCCTCGACGCGCAGGTCAGCCTCGCCCTCACCATAGGGCACGGCATGGGTGGCCGCCGCCTCCGACAGTCTTTGCGCGATCAGGGGGTGGGCGCCGGCCCAGTTGTCGGAAGCGAAAATCATGAGGCGGGACTCCGTCTTGAGGTCGGTCGCTTATAGGCGATTATAGCGGGGCTAAAAAGCCGGGAAATGCTAGAGGCTTCAATGAAATTCCCGGTCCATCACTTGTCATATTTTTGGTGTATTGGCCCTTGCAGACAGGGTCGATCTCTGTCATAGAATAGCGGAATTAGGACAGTCATGCTGTCCTATTTTGCTGCATGGATCCTGGAAGCCGGAATTTATTCGGTCTTACTGAGAGCGGTCCGGCCTTCGACACTGCTGGGGAAAGCGGGCGAGGGCAGAAGCCGGCAGCTGCGTGACGGCGCCGAACTGGCCCGACAATTGCAGCCTGTTCAGGAAAATGCGAAAAGATTTTGTGCGCAGGGCGGCACTCGCGGCTTTGCGCGACCACAAGAGCGCCCGTTTGGGCACACGGCAGGAGGATTTGAGATGACGGACCATGCCTCGTCACGCGTATTCGGTGAGTTTGAGACTCTTGCGTCTGAAACTGCGCTGAAAACCGCCTCTTTCAATGCCGGCCTGCCCCAAAAGCAGGGTCTTTACGATCCGCGTAACGAGCACGATGCCTGCGGCGTGGGCTTTGCCTGCCATTTGAAGGGCGTCAAGTCGCACCAGATCGTCCGTGACGGCCTGTTCATGCTCGAAAACCTCACTCATCGCGGCGCCGTGGGCGCCGATCCGCTGATGGGCGATGGCGCCGGCATCCTGGTGCAGATCCCCGATCGCTTCTTCCGCGAGGAAATGGCGGGGCAGGGCGTCACCCTGCCGCCGGCGGGCGAATATGCCGTCGGATATCTCTTTATGCCGCGCGATGAGGCAGTGCGTGCCCATTTCAAGGACATCGTCACCCAGGTGATCGCCGACGAGGGCCAGGTTCTCCTCGGCTATCGCGAAGTGCCGGTCGATAATTCGTCGCTGTCCAAGGCGCCGGATATCGCCGCCACCGAGCCCTTCCATCTGCAGGTGTTCATCGGCGCAGGCGCTGCTGTCGCCGACAATGCTGAGTTCGAGCGCCGGCTGTTCGTGCTGCGCAAGGTGATCTCCAACCGCATCTATGACGAGGGCAAGGGCGACGATAAGGGTTTCTATGTCGTGTCGCTGTCGACCACGACCGTGGTCTACAAGGGCATGTTCCTGGCCTACCAGGTCGGCGCTTATTACAAGGACCTCGCCGATCCGCGCTTCGAAACCGCGGTGGCGCTCGTCCACCAACGCTTCTCGACCAACACTTTCCCGTCCTGGCGTCTGGCGCATCCCTATCGCATGGTCGCTCATAACGGCGAAATCAACACGCTGCGCGGCAATGTCAACTGGATGGCGGCGCGGCAGGCATCGGTGTCCTCGCCGCTCTATGGCGACGACATTTCCAAGCTTTGGCCGATCTCTTATGAAGGCCAGTCGGATACGGCCTGTCTCGATAACGCGCTCGAATTTTTGATCCGCGGCGGCTATTCGCTGGCGCATGCGGTGATGATGCTGATCCCGGAAGCCTGGGCCGGCAATCAGCTGATGGACCCCGAGCGCAAGGCGTTCTACGAATATCATGCCGCTCTGATGGAACCGTGGGACGGCCCGGCGGCGATCGCCTTTACCAATGGCCGCCAGATCGGCGCAACGCTCGACCGCAACGGCCTGCGTCCGGCGCGCTATATCGTCACCTCCGACGACCGGGTGATCATGGCCTCCGAAGCCGGCGTGCTGCCGGTGCCGGAAGAGTTGATTCTGCAGAAGTGGCGGCTGCAGCCAGGCAAAATGCTGCTGATCGACATGGAGAAGGGTGAAATCATCTCCGATGCCGACATCAAGCAGCAATTGGCGGCGGAGCATCCCTATCACGAGTGGCTGGGACGCTCGCAGTTGATCCTCGAAGACCTGAACGAAGTCGAGCCCAGGGCGCTACGCCGCGACGTGTCGCTGCTCGACCGTCAGCAGGCCTTCGGCTACACGATCGAGGACACCAAGCTGTTGATGTCACCGATGGCGACCACCGGCCAGGAAGCCGTGGGCTCGATGGGCACGGATACGCCGATCTCGGCCATGTCGGATAAGTCGAAGCTGCTCTACACCTATTTCAAGCAGAATTTCGCCCAGGTCACCAATCCGCCGATCGACCCGATCCGCGAGGAACTGGTGATGAGCTTGGTCTCGTTCATCGGGCCGCGGCCGAACATTCTCGACCATGAAGGCGCCTCGCGCGCCAAGCGGCTTGAGGTGCGCCAACCGATCCTGACCAATGGCGATCTCGAAAAGATCCGCTCGATCGGCCATACCGAAGACCGTTTCGACACCAAGACGCTCGACTTCACCTATGATGTCGAGCGCGGCGCCGAGGCCATGCCGGCTATGCTCGATCGCCTCTGCGAACGGGCGGAAGCCGCGGTGAAGAGCGGCTACAACATCATCGTGCTCTCCGACCGCCAGATCGGGCCGGATCGCGTGGCGATCCCGGCGCTGCTGGCGACGGCGGCCGTGCACCATCACCTGATCCGCAAGGGCTTGCGCACCTCGGTCGGCATTGTCGTCGAAACCGGCGAGCCGCGCGAAGTGCACCAGTTCTGCTGTCTCGCCGGCTATGGCGCGGAGGCGATCAATCCCTATCTCGCCTTCGACACCTTGATCGACATGCACAAGCGCGGCGAATTTCCCAAGGAAGTGTCGCAGGACGAAGTCGTCTATCGCTATATCAAGGCGGTGGGCAAGGGCATCCTCAAGGTCATGTCCAAGATGGGCATCTCGACCTACCAGTCCTATTGCGGCGCGCAGATCTTTGATGCCGTCGGCCTGTCCTCGGCCTTTGTAGACAAGTTTTTCTTCGGCACGGCGACGACCATCGAGGGCGTCGGCCTCGACGAGGTGGCGCGTGAAACCTTCATCCGGCACGTTGCCGCCTTCGGCCGCGACCCGATTCTCACGAGCACGCTCGATATCGGCGGCGAATATGCCTACCGCATGCGCGGCGAGGCGCATTCCTGGACGCCGGATGTTGTGGCCGCACTCCAACATGCCGTGCGCGGCAATGCCGAAGACCGCTATCGTGAGTTCGCTGAACTGGTCAACGAATCCTCAGTCAAGATGAATTCCATCCGCGGCCTGTTCAAGATCAGGATGGCTGAAGATGCCGGCCGCGCCCCGATCGACATTTCCGAAGTCGAGCCGGCGGCGGATATCGTCAAGCGTTTCGCCACCGGCGCCATGTCCTTCGGCTCGATCAGCCGCGAGGCGCACACGACGCTTGCTATTGCCATGAACAAGATCGGCGGCAAGTCGAACACCGGCGAAGGCGGCGAAGAAAGCGAGCGCTATCTGCGCAAGCCCGACGGTACCCTTCCGCTCGAACGCTCGGCAATCAAGCAGGTCGCTTCCGGCCGGTTCGGCGTCACGGCCGAATATCTTGTTAATGCCGACATGCTGCAGATCAAGGTGGCGCAGGGCGCCAAGCCCGGCGAGGGCGGCCAGCTGCCGGGCCACAAGGTCGATGCGACGATCGCCAAGACCCGGCACTCGACGCCGGGCGTCGGACTGATCTCGCCGCCGCCGCACCATGACATCTACTCGATCGAAGACCTGGCGCAGCTGATCTTCGACCTGAAGAACGTCAACCCGACGGCCGATGTGTCGGTCAAGCTGGTCTCCGAAGTCGGTGTCGGCACGGTCGCCGCCGGCGTCGCCAAGGCGCGCGCCGATCATATCACCATTTCCGGCTATGACGGCGGCACGGGTGCATCGCCACTCACTTCGCTCAAGCATGCCGGCAGCCCCTGGGAAATCGGCCTCGCCGAGACCCAGCAGACACTGGTGCTCAACGGGCTCCGCAGCCGCGTGGCGCTGCAGGTCGATGGCGGTCTCAAGACCGGCCGCGACGTGATCATCGGCGCGTTGCTCGGCGCCGACGAATTCGGCTTCTCGACCGCGCCGCTGATTTCGGCGGGCTGCATCATGATGCGCAAGTGCCATCTCAACACCTGCCCGGTCGGCGTCGCCACACAGGACCCGGTGCTGAGGAAGCGCTTCAAGGGCGAGCCGGAACATGTGATCAACTACTTCTTCTTTGTTGCCAACGATGTGCGCGAAATGCTAGCGGCGATGGGCTATCGCAGCCTCAACGAGATCGTCGGCAAGTCCGAGCTGCTCGACCGCAACGGCGCGATCGATCATTGGAAGGCCAAGGGTCTCGACTTCAGCAAAATCTTCCACAAGGTCGCGGCGCCCGAATCCGAGACCCACTGGACGATGAGGCAGAAGCACCCGATCGACACGGTCCTCGACCGCCAGCTGATTGCCGAAGCCATGCCGGCGCTGGAAGCACGCCAGCCGGTGATGATCGAAGCCCAGATCAAGAATGTCGACCGCACCGCCGGCGCCATGCTCTCCGGCGAAGTTGCCAAGCGTTTTGGTCACAAGGGCCTGCGCGACGACACGATCACCGTCAAGCTCAAGGGCACGGCCGGCCAGTCCTTCGGCGCCTTCCTCGCTCGCGGCGTCACCTTCGAACTCGAAGGCGATGGCAATGACTATGTCGGCAAGGGTCTTTCGGGCGGGCGGATCATCGTCAGGCCGCCGGAAAACTCGCGGATCGTGGCGGAGAAGTCGATCATCGTCGGCAACACCGTCATGTATGGCGCGATTGCCGGCGAGTGCTATTTCCGCGGCGTTGCCGGTGAGCGTTTTGCTGTTCGTAACTCGGGCGCCATCGCCGTCGTCGAAGGCGTCGGCGACCATGGCTGCGAATATATGACAGGCGGCGTCGTCGTCGTTATCGGCGAGACGGGCCGCAATTTTGCCGCCGGCATGTCCGGCGGCGTGGCGTATGTGCTCGACGAGGCCGGCGATTTCGCCCGCCGCTGCAACATGGCCATGGTCGAACTGCAGCCGGTGCCGGAAGAGGACGAATTGCTCGAAAAGCTGCATCACCACGGCGGTGACATCGCTCATATGGGCATGGTCGACGTCTCCGGCGACATGACGAAGCATGACGAGGAACGGCTCTTCCAGCTGATTTCCAACCACGCCCATTTTACCGGCYCGATCCGCGCTAAGGACATCCTCGACAACTGGACCAGCTTCCGGCCGAAATTCCGCAAGGTGATGCCGGTGGAATATCGCCGCGCGCTCGAGGACATGGAGCGGATGAAGATGCAGGAGGCGGCGGAGTAGCCGAAGCCGGCCGCCTGTGCTATGCGGGCGCGTCCAGCTTTGGAGGCGCTCATGTGGCGAACGATTGAAGTGAGTGGCAGGATCGAAAGAGTTGACGGTCGCCGGATCGTCACTATTCCCGAAAAGTTTTTCCTGGAGGGTGAAGAGATTGTCATCCGCCAGGAAAAAGATGGGGCAATCACGATCTATCCGGCAGAGCCTGCCGCTCGGGAAGCCATGTGGGAAAGGTTCAACCCCATTTCCGATTGGGAAAACGACTAACGGGCCTGTTTTGGCAGGCGCTTAAAGGGCAGTAAGGGACGATGGGCAAGGTAACGGGTTTTCTTGAAATCGACAGGCAGGTTGGCAAGTACCAGCCGGCTTCGGACCGAATTCGCCATTTCCGCGAATTCACCATTCCGATGTCGGATCAGGAAGTGGAGAAACAGGCCGCCCGCTGCATGGATTGCGGCATTCCCTTCTGTCACGGGCCGACCGGCTGCCCGGTGCACAACCAGATTCCGGACTGGAACGACCTTGTCTTCAACGGCAAATGGGACGAAGCGATCCGTAATCTGCATTCGACCAACAATTTCCCGGAATTTACCGGCCGTGTCTGCCCCGCGCCCTGCGAGGAAGCCTGTACGCTCAACCTTGAAGACATTCCGGTCGCCATCAAGACCGTCGAGCAGGCGATTGCCGACAAGGCCTATGAGATGGGCTATATCGTGCCGCAGCCGGCGACGGTGAAATCCGGCAAATCGGTCGGCGTCATCGGCTCCGGTCCGGCCGGAATGGCGGCAGCGCAGCAATTGGCGCGCGCCGGCCACGATGTGACCGTCTACGAGCGTGAAAGCCGTCCCGGCGGCCTGCTGCGCTATGGTATTCCCGACTTCAAGATGGAAAAGAATTTCATCGACCGCCGCGTTGAGCAGATGAAGGGCGAGGGCGTCACCTTCCAGTGCAGCACCAATGTCGGCGTCGACGTCAAGATCGAGTCCCTCTTGGCGCAGCACGATGCGGTGGTTTATTGCGGCGGCTCCGAGACGCCGCGCGATGCCGGCATTCCCGGCGTCGAATTTGCCGGTGTACATGACGCCATGCCTTACCTGGTGCAGCAGAACCGCCGCATCGGCCGCGAGAATATCGACAGCGTCGGCTGGCCGTCTTCGCCGATCCTGGCCGGCGGCAAGCATATCGTCGTGGTCGGCGGCGGCGATACGGCATCCGACTGCGTCGCCACGGCCTTCCGCCAGGGCGCGGTGCGTGTCACCCAGCTCGACATCCGGCCGCAGCCGCCGGAAAAGGAAGACAAGCTGTCCGTCTGGCCCTATTGGGCGACAAAGATGCGCACCTCCTCCTCGCAAGCCGAGGGCGCGGTGCGCGAGTTCCAGGCCGCGACCTTGGAATTCGTCGGCGAGGATGGTGTTCTCACGGGCGTGAAATGCTGCCAGGTCGACGAACGCCGCAAGCCGATCCCCGGCACGGACTTCATCATCAAGGCCGACCTCGCCTTCATCGCCATCGGCTTCCGCGGACCGTTCCAGACGAGCCTGATCGCCGAACTCGGCGACAGCCTGACGCTCAGCACCGACAAGCGCGGCTCGACCAATGTCGTTGCCAACGAGAGCGACTACAAGACCTCGGTCGACAAGCTGTGGACGGCGGGCGACGTGCGCCGCGGCCAGTCGCTGGTCGTCTGGGCGATCCGTGAGGGCCGCCAGGCGGCGCGCGCGATCGACGAGGCGCTGATGGGGGAATCGACGCTGCCGCGGTGATCACACCGCAGAAACCGCATGCGGCTCACCCCCCTTCTGCCCGGCAGACGGGGTAAGCCAATCGCCGAAGTTACCCTGTTCGCCATCGTTGCCATGGCCCGATATGGCCGCATCCCCGCCATGCGGTCGGCTCCGGCTGGGGGCGAAATGACACCCTAAGCGCTGGCTCCCTTGGGCCATAGATATTCGCCGGTCAATAGTATGTGCGCCCAGCCCAGCGGCGAGATATGCGCCAGAAGCTCAGGCGGGACATCATGTCCTTCGTTTCGCCGCGCAGCGACAGCGCGACCGAGATGAACGGTATTCCAGTAAATGATGATTGCGGCGAGCAAGTTGAGCCCGGCAATCCGGTAGTGCTGTCCCTCAGAGGTGCGGTCACGGATTTCGCCTTGGCGACCGATGCGCAACGCATTCTTGAGTGCGTGCGCAATGCTTGCGGAAGGCGACAGCACTTGGAAATGCCACGTTCCACCGGCAAGATCGCCCTTTAGCAACACAGCTCAAGGTGCTTCTAAATGCGGTTCTCGTCGTTTAATTCGGGTTGGGCTATCATCATCTGTGTTTGCGCTTGGCTATGCGTAGCCTTGTTTGTTCCATGTCAAGCCGCCGATCTCGAGCAATTGTTGAAGAATAGCCACGTGCCGGGGCTCGCCTATGCTGTTATCCGTGGCGGCAAAATTGTCGATCTGAAGGCGTTTGGTGTGCGTGACGCGTCGTCTAGGAACCCGGTCGACGAGAACACCGTCTTTGAGGCGGCATCCCTGTCGAAGCCTGTTTTCGCATATGCCGTTCTGCAGCTTGTCGATTCTGGGGTTCTATCGCTGGATGACCCGCTATCGAAATATGTCCCTGATTATGTCAAGGACGATCCGCGCGCCGCCCTGGTCACCGTGGGTGATGTGCTCAGTCAAACGTCCGGTTTGCAGAATTGGCGCAGCAAGACGAGTCCTTTGAAAACCTATTTCGCGCCGGGTAGCCGCTTTAGCTATTCTGGCGAAGGATTTATTTGGCTTCAGCGTGTGGTCGTTGCGATCACTGGCGAAACGTTAAACGATCTGATGGCACGCTTGGTGTTTGATCCGCTTGAAATGAAGCAATCGAGCTACATCTGGCGTTCCGATTTTGAGGCAGACTATGCGACGCCGCATGATGCACAATTGAATCCCGGCAATAAAAAGCGACCAGCCAAACCCCTGGTCGCCTCGACGCTGCACACTACGGTGGCAGATTACGCGCGCTTCCTGCAAGCGGTTCTATCAGGTGCGCGCCTTAAACCCGCCACGGCAGCCGAATGGCTAAAACCGAAAATCAGGCTTCATCAGCGATGCATCGAATGTGTCCAGTTGGACACGCCGGATGCGGATCAGCACGTTGCCTGGGGCTTGGGCTGGGGGCTTGAACCCGATCAAGGCTTGTTTTTCCATTGGGGCGACAATGGAGGATTTAAAGCATTCGTGGTCGGCTCTGTCGCAACACAGTCAGCCGTTGTTGTTTTTACGAATGGCTCCAACGGAATGGCTATCATGCCGGAGATCATCGGCCAATTGATGCCGGGCGAAAATCCAGCATTCGCGTGGCTTAATTACGATCGGATTTCACCAGCGGGCGGGTGGCTCGACTGGCTTCATGCACATTAATTTTGGGGCTGACCAGTTACTCCGGCCCGATGTTCTAAGGTAAGCGCGCCGCTTAGGGTGTCTTTTCGCCCCCTGCCGGAACCGACCCCGCCATGGGTTCTCACGGCAAGCCATCCGCCCCTGGGTCAAGGACAGTCGGCGGAAACGGTCTCCATAGTCACCGCCGACCATCCGAATGCGCCCAGCCTGTCGGCTATCAGGCTTTGCCGCCGTTCTTCTTGCAGTCGTTGCGGAACTTTTTGCGTTCCTTGCCATGGAGACCCTTGGCGTCTGCCTGTGTCGAGCAGGCTTTCGAGATGGCCTTCTTGTCAGTCGGCGCCTTGTCCGTGGTCGCTGTGGCGGCAGGCTTGGTCGTCGTTGTGGTGGTCTGCGCCATCGAACCCGTGGCCACGAAAGCAAGGATTGCAGTGGCGGCAATTGCAGTAAGAAGTTTCATGCTGATGTCCTTTGCGGAATTACTTTGTCCAGGTGAATTCGGTGCAGCAGGTAGCATTTTACCACCTCCGTCCGGGAGCGGTAGGCTGTTTTAGGCTATGCGCGGAAATGCCGCCGAGGAACCGGCGGACGATAGGGAAGGGTAACTCAGCCCGCCGGCTTCTCGCCCTTCCATCGGAAATCATCCACCCGGCCCTCCGGCGCGGCCTCTGTCTCACCCTTTTCGATCAGCAGATCGCGCGGTGTCGTGCCGCTGGTCTTCGGCAGGAGGTTGGAATCGAGCAATTGTTTGGCGCCATCGAGTTCGGGGTCGGCGAGGCTCATCGGCGGGACGGTGAGGATGCTGGTGACGGTCGGCGTTGTGCTTGCCGGCTTGTTCGGCAGGTCGGCGGAGTCCAACCGGATCAGATTGGCGATTTCGTCGGTGCCGGTGAGGCGGCGCAGGTCGCGTTCGAGATAAAAGGCCATCTTGCGCTTGCCGGCCTTGGTCAGGCTCAGGCCATCGGAGCCGCGCAGGCGCACCGGCTGACCGTTGATGTCGGAGCCGGTGGCGATGAACTTGCCTTCCTCATCGGCAAAACCGTCCCAGATATCGATGAAAACACCGCCGGCCGCCTCCACCTTCTCGCGGTAGAGCGTATTGAGCGAGGCGGCGTCGACGCTGAGCGACGGCTGCTGGAACGAGGGCAGGCCGGTCCAGATGAACGGTATCTTGTTGCTCTTCGCCACGTCGATCAGTTGGCTGATGCGGCGCTCATATTCATTGTTCCAGGCTTCGGTGCGGAATTTCTGCTTGACGCCGTCGACGGTCATCTGTTGGCGGTCATTGCTGCCGAGCATGATGACGATCAGCGCCGGATGCATGCTGTCGATCTGCTGCTTGAGCGTCTTCGGCCAGTCGAGATGGTCGGTGCGCACCAGCCCGGACGAGCCGTCGCTGCCTTTTTCGATCTGGAGATTGGCATCCTCGGCGGTTGCCATGGTCAGGCCGTCGGCAAGCGCCGCGGCCATGAAGTCGCCGATGACGAGCACCTTCTTGGCATCCGGCGTCTTGGCGACCGTCGGCTCCTCGGCCGCCGCCGCTGCCGTATCGCTCGGCTTGTCGGAAGCCGGCCGATGCTTCTTCTTCTTGACCCGCACATAAGACGGGGTCTGTTCATATTTCGGTGTGCGGCCAAAGAGGAGGTCGATGATCGAGCGCCGTTCACGCACTTCCTGGGCATAGGCCCCAGTCGCCAGGGGT
Organism: Rhizobium sp. P2_G2; assembly: GCF_056403555.1. NCBI lineage: Bacteria > Pseudomonadati > Pseudomonadota > Alphaproteobacteria > Hyphomicrobiales > Rhizobiaceae > Rhizobium > Rhizobium sp. P2_G2. The sequence continues at coordinate 41,877 of NZ_JBFUFF010000031.1, read as the reverse complement.
GTCACCGGAATGAGCGGCAAAGCGAGCCCGAGCGCGATCAGGCCGGCCATGACAAGCCGCAAGAGCAGGTGTCTTTGGGGCAGTCCTGGCATCTTTCCTCCGAGACGGCGACAATGGATTAAGCCGGGCATTGCCCGGCCTCGTCACACTATCCGCAGTTTACGGCGAAAATGCCTATTTCTGCAAGGCGCGCAGCAGCTTCGCGGACGGCCGGCCGTCTTCTTCCATGCCGAGCTGGCGCTGGATAGCGGTAATCGCCGTCTTGGAGCCGGAGCCGAAATTGCCGTCGATCTCGCCATCGTAATAACCGAGCGCCTTCATCCGGGTCTGCAGCTCGAATTTCTGCTTGATGTCGAGCGTGCCTTCGGGGCGCGGCCAGGCCTGTTTCAGGCCGCTATAGCCGGCGATCTCGTCGGCGAGCAGGCCAACGCCCATGGCATAGGAATCGGCGGCATTGTATTTTTTCAGCACATAGAAATTCTTCATCATCAGGAAGCCGGGGCCATTCGGGCCGGCCGGCATTTTCAGCGTGGCGCGATCCTTGCCGTTCTTGAACCCCTTGTCGCCGGGCCGGACGAAGCCGAGCTTGGCCCATTCGGCGAGCGTCTTGCTGCGGCCGGCGAGCTTGGCGGCGTTGGCGGGCAATTGCACCTCGTAGCCCCAGGTCTTGCCCGGCTGCCAGCCGTTCTTCATCAGGAGATTGGCCGATGTCGCCAGCGCATCCGGCACCGAGTGCCAGATGTCGCGCTTGCCATTGCCGTCGGCGTCGAAGCCGTAGATCAGGTAGCTGGTGGGGATGAATTGCGTGTGCCCCATGGCGCCGGCCCAGGAGCCGATGAGGTTCTTGGCCGAAACATCCCCGGCCTGGACGATTTTCAGTGCCGCGATCAGCTGCGTGCGGGCATAGGCCGCACGGCGCTTGTCGACATAGGCGAGCGTGGCGAGCGCACGCGGAACATTGTGCAATTTTTCCGGTTTATCCAGCACTGCGCCGTAATTGCTCTCCATCGACCAGATTGCGAGAAGAATATGCTTGTCGACCCCGAAATGCGTTTCGAGCGCACTCAGCGTGCGCGCGTCCTTTTTCAGCATGTCCTGGCCGATGCCGACGGTGTAGGGGTTGACGCGGCTGTCGAGATATTCCCAAATGTTATCGCGGAATTCGGGCTGATAGCGCGCCTTGTCGATCACCTCCTGATCGGGTTCGGTGACGCCCTTGAAGGCCTGTATATAGGTCGATTTACTGATACCGGCCTTGGCGGCGGTCGCGTAGAAGGCATTGATCCAACGCACGAAACCGTCGTCGGCGCGGGCCGGCGCGGCGATCAGCAGGCAGCCCGCAGCGATGAATGGCAGAAGGCTTCGAATCAAACTAAGCTTGCGGTCATTCTGCATGGATGCGATCCGGTCCTGTGGTTCCTGGACGCCGGTGCGGCCGGCTAAACCGACAAAATACAGAAGCGAGGTCAATAAAGTCTTTACCATGGGCTGATCGGGACGTCACTTCTTTAGAAAAAAAATAGGGATTGGAAATTACACCCGCACGAAAAATATGGTTACAAATTGGCACCTGGAGAAAGAAATGAAGGTCAAGAAGGCAGTCTTTCCCGTCGCCGGCTTAGGAACGCGCTTCCTGCCGGCAACAAAGGCCGTTCCGAAGGAAATGATGACCGTCGTCGACAAGCCGGTTATTCAGTATGTCGTCGATGAAGCTATTGAAGCTGGCATCGAACACTTCGTCTTCGTCACGGGCCGTAACAAAAGCGTGATCGAGGACTATTTCGACATCCAGTACGAGTTGGAAGCGACGCTGAAGGCGCGCAACAAGAAAGCCGAACTGTCGCTGCTCGAATCGATCCTGCCCAAGGCCGGCACGGCCAGCTTTACCCGCCAGCAGGAGCCGCTCGGCCTCGGCCATGCCGCCTGGTGCGCGCGCGACATCGTCGGCAACGAGCCGTTTGCACTTTTGCTGCCGGACATGATCATGAAGTCGGAAACCGGCTGCATGAAGGGCATGGTCGAACTCTACGATTCGACCGGCGGCAATATCATCGCGGTGGAGGAATGTGCCCCGGAACTGGCGCATCGCTATGGCATCGTGGCGATTTCAGATCGCGTCGGCGAGGGCTACAAGATCACCGACATGGTGGAAAAGCCGGCGCCGGGCACGCAGCCGTCGAATTTCTTCATTAACGGCCGCTACATCCTGCAGCCGGAAATCTTCAAGGTCCTGGAAACCCAGGAACGGGGCGCCGGCAATGAGATTCAGTTGACTGACGGCATGCTGAAGCTTTTGAAGCAGCAGCCGTTCACCGCCTATCACTACAAGGGCACGACTTATGACACCGGCGCCAAGGATGGCTTCATCCTGGCCAATATCGCCTTCGCGCTCGACCGGCCGGATATCCGGCCACTGTTCGAGGCTGAACTTCGGGCGATGGTTGCGGCGCTGAAATAGCGATTGCCGGGACGCGGGCGGTCGCCGCCCGCGTCGTCACTTTGTCGCACCCCCGGTTCGGTCGGACATCGCGCAACACGGTGTGAGAATGGATGGGGCGCCGTTTGCCCCATCTCTCTCGAGCATTCACAGCAACAATATTTGACGCGGGTGGGAGTGCTCCGAGTCATTCTGCCTTCTTTCGGCGAGACGTCGGAGCCCCAGATTCGAACGAACTTTTTAAATATCGACCAAAATGATAGAATTTCTTTTCTTTTGCAGAAAAACCATATATGCGATTGAAGAACGGTAGACAGCCGCCACGTTCATGCAGCCTTTCGGCACCGCCGATCCCCTATATGAGCCTGTCCCACCCGAGGCTGTTCACGACCGTTAACGAAGAGTCAACTTTTGTTGATGAGGCAATGTAGGCATGACCGCATTTTTGCTTAAATCTACTGTTTCAGCCAGTACCCATCGCGCCGTTATCGGCAAGCGCTCGCATCTTGGCGAGAGGCTGTTGATGGCTGGCTGCGCCGCAGCCGCGTTTCTGTTTGTCGGTCTCTTCGTCGTCGGTATTTTCTGACCCATCCAGCGGTCGGGATCGCCCCCTGAAGTCAAGTCCGATTGAAAATAGGGAACGCTATCCCCACATCCACGTTAACTGCGGGAAGAAGAAAGACACCCGCGGAACAGCGCAGTGTAAACGGAAAGGTTAGCTACCGGATACTGCGCCTAGGGCCAAGGAGGCCGCCATGACTGCTCTGACTTCGGGTCTGCACTTTCTCTCCGGTATTGCGCTGCATTTCGGTGCGTTGCCGGTCGGGAGGGTCGCACAGCCCGCGAAGGTCCTGCCGAAGCGCCGCAAGCAGGCGCGCGGCAATGACAATTATACCCCGCTGAGCGAGCGCCAGAAAAAGGAACTGCTCGAAAGCATCCGCCACGACGACTGGTTCGAATAAGGGTCAGTACGCGGCGAGCGCGCATCGCCCTCTTCGAATCCCGCGCCCGACGCTTCGTCCTCTGCTTTCTCCGCCTATACCGAAACCGGCTCCCCCTGTCGCGAGATCTGCTCGAGCCCGCCATATTGCTTGAGATAGGCGACGATCTCTCCCACGCCTTCGCCGCGCTTCATATCCGAGAACAGGAACGGCTTGCCGGCCCGCATGCGGGTCGCGTCGGTCTGCATCACGTCGAGATCGGCACCAACATGCGGCGCCAGGTCCTTCTTGTTGATGATCAGAAGGTCGGACTTGGTAATGCCGGGCCCGCCCTTGCGCGGGATTTCCTCGCCCTGGCAGACGGAGATGACGTAGATCGTCAGGTCCGCAAGATCGGGGGAAAAGGTGGCGGCGAGATTGTCTCCGCCCGACTCGATGAAGACTACGTCGAGATCGGGGAATTTGCGGTTGAGATCGGCGATGGCCGCCAGATTGATCGAGGCGTCCTCGCGGATTGCCGTGTGCGGGCAGCCTCCGGTCTCGACGCCGACGATTCGATCCGACGAGAGCGCCTGCATGCGCACCAGCGCCTCGGCGTCCTCGCGGGTGTAAATGTCGTTGGTGACGACGGCGACGGAAAAATCTTGTCGCATCGCCTTGCAGAGCTTTTCAGTGAGCGCGGTCTTGCCTGATCCGACCGGGCCGCCGATGCCGATGCGCAAGGGGCCGTTTCGTGAGCTCATGATCTCCATCCTTTATTCTCTACAATGTGATCGGGTCGTCCCGCTCAGGAGCGGAACAGCCTGGAATGCTGTGTCTCGTGGCGGATTGCAGCGAGATCGGCAATGATGGCGGCGCTGCCGAGATCGTCAAGTGACGATTGGGTCGCTTCGGCGGATAGTTTGACGATGATGGCTTCGAGGCCAGCGAGGACGGCGACGCCCTGTTTCTGGCCAAGCACGCTGAGCCGGATCGCCGCTGACACCGCCTGCGACGCGAGCGCGTGCAGGAACGCGGCGACGGTCCTTTCCAGCGCGATGCCATGGGCGGCGGCCACCGCGCCGACGGCAATCGCATAGGGCGGACGCTCGCCGAGCGCGTCGAGCACCGGATGCGGCCAGGCGGAAGCTGCTGCGGCAAACGCTTGGCCCAGCGTCATGATCTCGCCATGCCGTTCGGCCGAGCCGGCCAGCGCTTCGGCCAGCTCGGCGGCGTTTGCAAGGCGGTCGCCATCATCGGCGGCGCGCCATGCCTCGGCCAGCAACACCGCGTCATTCCACCAGGCGCCGTGCTGGAGCAGGGTCTCGAGCCAATCGGCGAGTGCCGCTGCATCCCCGATCAGCCCGTCATGCACGGCGCGTTCCAGCCCGCCCGAATAGGCGAAGCCGCCGACCGGAAAGGCCGGCGACAGCCAGGTCATCAGCCGGATCAGTGCCTGGCCGTCAATGTCCATGCTTATGATCGTGGTCGTGATCATGGTGGTCATGATCGTCATGGTGGTCGTGGCCGTGATCATGGTCATGCCCGTGGTCATGATCGTGGTCATGATGATCATGATCGTGGCCGCCATGCGCGTGATAAGCACCGTGCAGCGGGCTGAAAGGGGCGGTGATTTCTGCCACGGCGGTGCCGAGCCCTTCGAGCATCGCCTTGATCACATGGTCGCGTTCCAGGAGGATGCGGTCTTCATCGAACTGGGCGGCGAGATGGCGGTTGCCGAGATGGTAGGCGAGCTCGACCAGGTGCATGCGGTCGCGCGGCCTGGCTTCGAGCAGCGGCTCGTCGGCGGCCACGACCTCGACATAGCCGGCCTCGTCTTCGAGCACCAGCAGGTCGCCGTGCTCCAGCACGGCCGGCTGCCTGAGATCGAGCATGACGACGTCGTCATGGGTCATGTGCAGGAGTTTCCTGCGGATATGCCTCTGATCGTGGGTGAGCACGACGATACCGACCGGCGTCGCGCTGATATGCGGACCGGGCTTGGCGATCTTGGTGGAGCGGAAGGGCATGGTTCTGGCCTCGATATGCTGGATGCGGATCGGCAATTGAAGCCATTTTCGCCGATGGTGCAATGCGTAAAAGCGGAAGTGGGGATAAAAGCAGGGCTTGCTCCTGCCTGTGGGCAGAAGAGCTGGTGCACAAGCGACAACCTCACCCCCAGCGAAGCCGCCTCAGCTGAACGGCTTGACCAGCACCACCCCGGGCTGTCGCCGCAATATTTTCGCATCGGGATGAGCGGCGAGGAATTCGTCGGTTGCCTTGCGGGCGCCTTCCCAGAAATTATAGTCATCCATGATCACCTGGCCGCCTTCCGACAGCCGCGGCCAGACGAATTCGAGGCAGAGCTTGACCGGATCGTACCAGTCGCAGTCGATATGGGCGAGCGCGATGGTCGTGCCCTCATGCGCATGGACCGTTTCCTCGAACAGGCCCTTGACCAGCAGGATGCGCTCGCCGTCGACGGGCATGCCGAGCGAAGCAAAACTCTCGGAGACCTTGTCGTAGAGGTTCTCGACATAGCCGTAATATTGATCGCCATCGATGCCCTTGGCGTTGCCTTCGGCGATCTTCTTGTAACGCTGCTGCACCGGCTCGCCATCGGCATCGGAAGGCGGCGGGATCATGCCGAAGACGTCGAAACCGAGATAGCGGCGGCCATCGTCGAGGCGTGATGCGAGGCAGATACCCGATCCACCAAGTGCGACACCGAATTCAAGGAAATCGCCCGGCACCTCGCCGAGCACCACCGAATCGGCGGCGTTGAGCAGGCTCTTCATCTTTTTCGGCGACAGAAAGGTCAGCTTGCGTTCGCGGACTTCCTTGCCGATCGGCTTTGCTTTCATCGCAGCATTCCTGTCGCGTAGGGGGTGCCGGCAAGCCCGGCGGATGGTGCTCTGTAGCCTCCGTCGCCCGTCGAGGCAAGCCGGGCGGTCAGTGCCCGGGGGGCGATCACAGCCCGTTGGGGAAATAGCGCAGATAGATGTCGTTGAGGCGGCCGTTGCGGGCCAGCGCGATCAGCGCGTGGTCGAGCGCCTGGGTGATTTGCGGCGTGTTCTTGCGGGTCATCATTGCCAGGCCATCGCCAAAGAACAGTTGCGAATAATAGGGACCGCCGAGCGTGGCGCAGCAATTGCCGGCGTCGCTGGATTCGAGCCAGAAGGACAGTTGCAGCCCATCGCCGAACACGGCCTTGATCTCGCCCGTCTTCAGCGCCGCGAGCATTTTGATCCTGTCGTCATAGAGTTTCGGCGTCAGGGCCGGGAAAAAGGCCTTGAGCATTTCGGCATGGGCGGTGTCCTTGACCACGCCGACTTCGTTCGGCTGCAACTCGTCCGGCGACTTTATCGAGTTCGCGGCTGGCTTGGTGATAACGAAGCGCGCCGGCAATTGCATGAAGACGCGCGAGAATGTGTGGTCCTGCCGGAGATCCGGGGTGATCCTGGTGCCGGCGATCACGACTTCGCCGTCGCCCTTGTCCAGCTTCTGCTGCAGGTCCGCATAGGCGACCGCCTCGATCTGGCAGCGCTCCAGTACGTCGAGCTCGCGACAGATTTCGCGCGCCAGGTCGACATGGAAGCCCGACAGCTTTCCGGACTGGTCGATGAAATTGAATGGGGGAAAATCGACGGTGGTCAGGAAGCGGATGCGCGGCACGGCGGCAAGATCGGGTTTCGGGATGCGCTCGCGCAGATCGAACATCAGCGGGATCGACAGGCTGCTGCCATTGTCGGCGGCAGAAGCCGGAAGCCTGGCGGCCGAGGTGAGCAGGAAAATTGCGCAGACCGTCAGAAAACAACGCGACGCAGTCATTGGCTTCATTGTCGTCCATCCAGTTCCGGTCGGGCCAGTTCCGGTCGGGCCCATGAGAGCATCTAACAGAGTCAGGCGCGGGGTGGAATATTGTTCGCCGGAACTTGGCGGCTGCGGATGCGCTGTTTGCCGAGCCGCTCAGTGCGGCAGCGCAGTGATCTCAATCACCAGCATGTCCATGCCCGGGGGGATGCGCAGTTCGCCGTCGACCGGGTCGGCGATCAGGGTGTCGAAACGATCGACGTCGATGGTCTGGTCGCCGCAATAAAGCGTGGTGGCCTCGTTGAAGACGAGGATCGTGCCCGGCACTGCAATCTCGATGATGCCGCCGCGGATGCGGCTCATCCTGTGGCGGAACTGGCCGCGGCGAGTCATGATGTTGAGGTCGACGGTCGCGCCGCCCTTGTTGCGGCTTGAAATCGTGAGATCGCCTGAGAAGGCGAACGGGTCCGTCTTTGTACCGAGTTCGACGGTCTCTCCCGGCAGGTCGAGGAAGAGGCCGGCGCCATCCAAGAGCGCGATCGTCCGGTCGATGCCGGCAAAGACCGAAAACGGTCCGTCGGCTGCGACATGGGCGATCGAGAGCCGCCAGCCGAAGGATGCCACGTCGCTGCCGGGCGGGAAGGCGATCACCTCCTCGGTGGAACCCTGGCCATTCTTCCATGGCATGCGCTTATAACCGGCACGACGAAGACGCTGCATTCCCCCTCACTCTTGGCATTCTCGAAATCGCGCTTCCCGGCCTGTCTGACCGGGAAACGCCCTGATCGATCAGTTGCCCAAAATGCCCGGCAGGCGCAAGCCTTTTTCCTTGGCGCAGTCCAGGGCGATGTCATAGCCCGCATCGGCGTGGCGCATGACGCCAGTGGCAGGGTCGTTCCACAGCACGCGCTCGAGCCGGCGGGCGGCGTCATCGGTGCCGTCGGCGCAGATCACCATGCCGGAATGCTGCGAATAGCCCATGCCGACGCCGCCGCCATGATGCAGCGACACCCAGGTGGCGCCCGACGCGGTGTTGAGCAAGGCGTTGAGCAGCGGCCAGTCGGAGACGGCATCCGATCCATCCTTCATCGCTTCGGTCTCGCGGTTGGGCGAGGCGACCGAGCCGGAATCGAGATGGTCGCGGCCGATGACGACCGGCGCCTTGAGTTCGCCGTTCCTCACCATCTCATTGAAGGCGAGGCCGAGCTTGTGGCGGTCGCCCAAGCCCACCCAGCAGATGCGCGCCGGCAAGCCCTGGAAGGCGATGCGCTCACGCGCCATGTCGAGCCAGCGATGCAGGTGCTTGTTGTCGGGCAGCAATTCCTTGACCTTGGCGTCGGTCTTGTAGATGTCTTCCGGGTCACCCGACAGGGCCGCCCAGCGGAACGGGCCGATGCCGCGGCAGAACAGCGGCCGGATATAGGCCGGCACGAAGCCAGGGAAGGCGAAGGCGTTTTCGAAGCCTTCGTCCTTGGCGACCTGGCGGATATTGTTGCCATAATCGAGGGTGGGCACGCCGGCATCCCAGAAGGCGACCATGGCCTCGACATGCGCCTTCATCGAGGCGCGGGCGGCGGTCTCGACGGATTTCGGGTCGCTCTCGCGCTTGGCGCGGGCTTCCTCGACCGTCCAGCCGAGCGGCAGGTAGCCGTTGCGCGGATCATGGGCCGAGGTCTGGTCGGTGACAATATCCGGGCGCGGGCCGCCGGCTTTCATCCGCTTGACGAGTTCCGGAAAAATTTCGGCGGCATTGCCGAGCAGGCCAACGGATTTGGCTTCGCCGGCCTTGGTCCATTTGTCGATCAGCGCCAGCGCTTCGTCGAGCGTCTTGGCCTTTTCGTCGACATAGCGGGTGCGCAGGCGAAAATCGATGCGGCTCTCGTCGCATTCCACGGCGAGGCAGCAGGCGCCGGCCATGACCGCGGCGAGCGGCTGCGCGCCGCCCATGCCGCCGAGGCCGCCGGTCAGGATCCACTTACCTTTGAGGCTGCCGTCATAATGCTGCCGGCCAGCCTCGACAAAGGTTTCGTACGTGCCCTGGACGATGCCCTGGGTGCCGATATAGATCCACGACCCGGCCGTCATCTGGCCGTACATGGCCAGGCCCTTCTTGTCGAGCTCGTTGAAATGATCCCAGGTCGCCCAATGCGGCACCAGGTTGGAATTGGCGATCAGCACGCGCGGCGCGTCCTTGTGGGTGCGGAACACGCCGACCGGCTTGCCGGACTGGACCAGCAGCGTCTCTTCCTCGGAGAGCGTCTTCAGCGTTGCCACGATGCGGTCGAAATCGTCCCAGGTGCGGGCGGCGCGGCCGATGCCGCCATAGACGACCAGTTCATGCGGACGCTCGGCGACCTCGGCATCGAGATTGTTCATCAGCATGCGCATCGGCGCTTCTGTCGTCCAGCTCTTGGCGGTGATTTCGGGGCCGCGGGGGGAACGCACGTCGCGGATATTGTGGCGCGGGTCGTTGGTCATGGGGTTGTCTCCTGAGAAACGAAAAGGAAATTCCGTGGTGTCGGGTGTGGGTGGGTCATTTCACCCCTCACCAACTTCGCCCAAGGGCTCGCAAGAGCTCGCCCGGCCTGCGTATCCTCTCCCGCAAGGGGCGAGGAAAAACCCGCGGCGCCGCTTTGCCCCAAGTGAGGCAGGTACTTGTGGCACCCTGCCTCGCCCCTTGCGGGAGAGGGTAGTAAGCCCGCGAGAGGCGCAGCCGATCGCTTGGGCGCACTTGGTGAGGGGTGAATGCGACCTTGCGGAGGGGCAGTGACTGAGCGAGGAGCGACGGTCACTCACACCCCCAACGCCGGCAGAATCCCCGCCGAAACCGAGGCATTCAGCGCCCCCGACCCCACCAGCGTCCCCGCCGCCGCAAGATCGCCGGCCATATAGCGATCGACTTCCAGCGTCGGCACCACCTGCCGCAATGCCGCAATCGCCTTCTGCAATTCCGCGCTGGTCGTCAGCGGACTGCGAAACTCCACGCCCTGGGCCGCCGTGATTGCCTCGATCCCGATAATGCCAAACAAATTCTCGGTCATCTGCAGCAATCGCCGGGCGCCGTGGCAGGCCATGGAGACATGGTCTTCCTGGTTGGCCGAGGTCGGCGTCGAATCCACCGAGGCCGGATGCGACATCTGCTTGTTCTCGCTCATCAGCGCCGCCGAGGTGACTTCGGCGATCATCAGGCCGGAATTCAGACCCGGCTTCTTCGCCAGGAAGGCCGGCAGGCCGTAGGAGAGGGCGGGGTCGACCAGGAGTGCCACGCGGCGTTGGGCGATGGCGCCGATCTCGCAGACGGCCAGCGCGATCTGGTCGGCGGCGAAGGCCACCGGTTCGGCGTGGAAATTGCCGCCGGAGACGACGGAATTGTCCGAGAGCACCAGCGGATTGTCAGTGACCGCATTGGCCTCGATTTCGAGCGTGCGGGCGACCGAGCGGAGCAGATCGAGGCAGGCGCCATCGACCTGCGGCTGGCAGCGGATGCAATAGGGGTCCTGGACGCGCTCATCGCCTTCGAGATGGCTCTGGCGGATCACCGAGCCGGCGAGCAGGCCGCGCAAGGCAGCGGCAGTGTCGATCTGGCCCTTGTGGCCGCGCAGCGTATGGATATCCGGATGGAAGGGCGATGAGGAACCCATGGCGGCATCGGTCGACATGGCGCCGGTGATCAATGCCGCATTGGCGGCGCGGTGGGCACGGAAGAGGCCGGCCAGCGCCAGCGCCGTCGAGGTCTGGGTGCCGTTGATCAGCGCCAGACCTTCCTTGGCGGCGAGCACGACCGGGGTGAGGCCGGCTTTGTCGAGCGCGGCCTTGCCGGACATGCGAACCCCTTCGAAAAAGGCTTCACCTTCGCCCATCATCACCGCGGCGAGATGAGCGAGCGGCGCGAGGTCGCCCGAGGCGCCGACAGAGCCCTTTTCCGGGATGACCGGCGTGACGCGCTTGTCCAGCATCGCTTCGATCAAGCGGATGAGGTCGAGCCGCACACCGGAGGCGCCACGGCCGAGCGAGATCAGCTTCAGCGCCATGATCAGCCGTACGATATTGTCGGGCAGGGGCGCGCCCACGCCACAGCAATGCGAGAGAATCAGGTTGCGCTGCAGGGTGGCGGTGTCGGCGGCGTCGATCTTGATCGAGGCAAGTTTGCCGAAGCCGGTATTGATGCCGTAGACGGCCTCGTTGCCGGCCGCGATCTCGGCAATGCGGTCGGCGGCCTTCTGGATGCCGGCATCGAAAGCGGGATCGAGGCGAGCGCTTTCGCCGTTCCAGTAGATGGCTTCCAGTTCCCTGAGCGACACTGAGCCGGGATGGAGAGTGACGGTCATCGCGAAATCCTTTCGCCCTTGAAATAGCGGGCATGCAATGGGTTGAAGCCGATGCGGTAGACGAGTTCAGCAGGCCGCTCGATATTCCAGATGGCAAGATCGGCGGACTTGCCGGCTTCGAGCGTGCCGGTCTCACTGGCAAGACCGAGCGCGCGGACCGCCTCGCGAGTGGCGCCGGCCAGGCATTCCTCGACGGTCAGGCCGAAGAGCGTCGCCGACATGTTCATGGTCAGCAGCAGCGAGGTCAGTGGCGAGGTGCCGGGATTGCTGTCGGTAGCGATGGCGATCGGCACGCCGGCCTTGCGTAGCGCATCGACTGGCGGCTTCTGCTTCTCGTGGATGGCGTAGAACGCGCCGGGCAGCAGCACGGCCACCGTGCCGGACGTGGCCATGGCATCGACACCCTGGTCGTCGAGATATTCGAGATGATCGGCCGACAGCGCGCCATAGGAGGCGGCGAGTTTGGTGCCGCCGAGATTGGAAAGCTGCTCGGCATGCAGCTTCACGGGAATACCGAGCGCCTTGGCGCGATCGAAGACGCGGGCGATTTCAGCCGTCGAAAAGGCGATGCCTTCGCAAAAGCCGTCGACCGCATCGGCGAGGCCTTCTGCCTTCGCCTGCTCCATGGCCGGCAGGACGATATCGGTGATGTAGTCACCGTTGCGGCCCTTGTAGTCCACCGGCGTCGCATGCGCACCGAGATAGGAGGTGACGACACGCACGGGCCGGACTTTTTCGACGGCGCGGGCGGCGCGCAGCATGTTGAGCTCGCCCTCAATGGACAGGCCGTAGCCGGACTTGATCTCCATGGTCGTCACGCCCTCGGCGAGCAGCGTGTCGATGCGGGCCAGCGCGGTTTCGACCAGGCCGTCGACGGACAGCGCATTGGTGGCCTTGACCGAAGAGACGATGCCGCCGCCGGCGCGGGCGATCTCTTCATAGGACGCGCCCGCAAGCCGCATCTCGAATTCGCGGGCGCGGTTGCCGCCATGGATGATATGGGTGTGACAGTCGATCAGGCCCGGCGTGACCCAGCGGCCGCCAAGATCGACACTCTCCGACCCCGGCAGCGTGGGCAGGCCGGCTTCCGGGCCGGCATAGACAATGCGGCCGTTCTCGATGGCCACAGCGCCGTTTTCCACAACGCCCATGCCTTCTGCGCCCGAAGCGAGCGTTGCCAGATGCGCATTGCGCAAAATTGAAATAGGCTTCCCCATAGTCTCAGCTTTTGTTTGCATGTGCCGGCAATTGCGAATATGTATATACATAATGATTGGAAAGGCAAGGGGAGATTAGCGTTGAAATCACTATTCGCAAAGCGCGCTTTGGGGCCGGATGGCTGGCTCGACGATGTCCGCCTCAAGATCGATGCCGGGGCAATCAAGAGCCTCCGGACCGGGCAGAAGCCAGCTGGGGACGATGAGGTCCACGCTATCCTCGTACCCGGCATGGGCAATCTCCACAGCCATGCCTTCCAGCGGGCGATGGCGGGCCTCGCCGAAACCCGCGGCCCCGGCGACGACAGTTTCTGGAGCTGGCGCAATGTCATGTATCGTTTCGCGCTGTCGATGACCCCGGATCAGGTTGAGGCAGTGGCGGCAAAACTCTATGTCGAGATGCTGGAGGCCGGCTTCACCCGCGTCGGCGAATTCCACTATCTACATCATGACAAGGACGGCGCGCACTATGCCGATATCGGCGAAATGGCGGGCCGCATCGCCGCGGCCGTCGGCGAGACCGGCATCGGGCTGACGCTGCTGCCGGTATTCTATGCGCATGCCGGCTTCGGCGGCCAGGCGCCGGCCGATGGGCAGCGGCGGTTCATCAACGATCTCGACAGCTTTGGCCTTCTGCTCGAAGCCTGCCGCAATGTCACCGGGTCGCTGGATGGCTCAGTCGTCGGCGTGGCGCCGCATAGCCTGCGCGCCGTGACGCCGGATGAATTGAAAGTCGTGGCGACCTTGGCGCCGGATGCGCCGATCCACATCCATGTGGCCGAACAGGTGCTGGAGGTCGAGGATTGCGTGAAATGGTCGGGCGCACGGCCGGTCGAATGGCTGCTCGGCAATGTCGAGCTCAATGCGCGTTGGTGCCTGATCCATGCGACGCACATGACCCGGGAGGAGGCCCGCGCCATGGGCCAGAGCGGTGCGGTTGCCGGCCTCTGCCCAATCACCGAAGCCAATCTCGGCGACGGCATCTTTGCCATTCTTCCGTTCACGCAGGCCGGTGGTGCCTGGGGCGTCGGCTCGGACTCCAATGTGCTGATCGGGCTTTCGGATGAGCTGCGGCAGCTCGAATATTCCGAGCGGCTGGCGCATCGCGCCCGCAATGTCGTCGCCCGGCCGAATGGGTCCACTGCGCGACGGCTTTTCGATGCGGCGGTTGCCGGTGGGGCGCAGGCGCTTGGCACCAAGGCGGGGCTCGCGGCTGGCAACCCGGCCGATTTCGTCAGCCTCAAGCCGCGCGATGTGGATTTCGCCGACGATCGGCTGCTGGACCGCTGGCTTTTCGCCCATGGAGCCGATATCGATTGCGTGTGGGTCCGCGGCGTGAAACACGTTTCGGAAGGGCGGCACAGTGCGAGCGAGCGTGTCACCCGGCGCTTTCAGCGCGTGATGACGGAGCTCGTCGAAGGTATGTGATGGTCGTCTCAGCCGCTCTTCTCGCCGATCCGGAGCTGTCGCTGCACCAGCGGATCGTCAACGATATCGAGGGCAAGATCCTCTCCGGCGAATGGGCGCCGGGGCAGCGCATCCCGTTCGAGCTCGACCTGGCGGCGCAGTACAATTGTTCGCGCATGACCGTGAACAAGGCCATGACGCAGCTGGCGCGCGCCGGCCTGGTCGAGCGGCGCAAGAAATCCGGCTCCTTCGTCACCCAGCCGCATTCGCAGTCGGCAGTGCTGGAAATCCGCGACATCAAGCTCGAAGTCGAAAGCCTGGGCAAGCCCTATCGCTACGAACTTTCGGAGCGGAAGAAGCGCAAGGCGACGCTGGAGGATCGCGCCCATCTGGCCGTTGCAGTCAACTCGCCGGTGCTGGCGATCACCGGCCTGCACTATTCCGGCGATCGGGTGTTCTGCCTCGAAGACCGCATCATCAACCTCGCCGCCGTGCCGGGGGCGGCCGAGGAAAAGTTCGAGCGGACTGCACCCAGCCCCTGGCTGTTGCAACAGGTGCCGTGGAGTGCGGCCGAACACCGGATCATGGCGGTCGAAGCGGATGAGGATATCGCGGCGGCCCTGGATATTCCGGTCGGCGCTGCCTGTCTGGTGGTCGAGCGCCGGACATCGATGAACGGCGCGTTTCTCACCCATGTACGGCTGACTTATCTGGGGTCAAGCCACGAACTGATCGCCCGGTTCACGCCGTCGCTGGCGGGGTCGGCGTAATCAACTCCAATCGAGTTGACCGATCGGAGCTGGCCGCTGCAATCCTCGACAAGTTTTAATCAAAAAGCCGGATCGACAGAGCAAGCGTCTGCGGCACCGGGTTCCACATGCCTGTGCGGAGACCTGCCTCTCGCAACGCACGCGCCGTCCAGGTGTTGCAGCCCATCAATGCGTTGAAGACGCCGTTGGCCTCATAGAAGGCGTCGTCGCGGCCGTAACGCGCACCGGGGATCAGTGCCGGTTTATCGTCCTGAAGCGCGAAGCTGGCGAGAATGAAATCAAGCATGCGGTTTTCGCCTGCGTCGCTGACGCTCAGCCGCGTCACGCCGGGATCGTCTTGCCGGATCGTGCCGGCGACGGAGACATGCATCACCGAACGATCGACGGTCAGCGCCCGGAACACCGGCAGCGGCTTGATGTCGGCCCAATGCGGCGTTTCCAAATAGAAGGAGCGACCGCCCCAGCCGACGACCAGATATTTCGCACCGGGATTGTCGACCGGTATACCGGCTTCGATGAGGAAGGCGAAGCGGGTGCGTAGTGCATCGTCGAGCGGGATGGCGATGTCGGTGTGGATGGGGTTGGAGAGGAGGAGGATTTGGCGGGGGGCTTCATTCGAACTGTCCGCATTCGCCGATTGCAGCAGCGGGCGGGGGATGAAGGTGCCCGCCGCGACAAAAACCGCGATCAGAACCAGAAGGCGGATGATCCAACGCAGAATGGCTCTCAATGCGCGATGCTCAGCCAAAGCTTGATATCATCGACATGGTCGCGAATCCCATGCAGGTGATTCAGCCTCAGCTCCGTTTGTTCTTCAGCCACCATGCGATGCTCCAGCAAATCTCATGAGGAATAGGCGTGCCGCCAGATTTTGCAACTTGGAACACGGAAGAGTGTTCCGAGTGCGGCAACATTCTCAGGTTTTCGCTTAGGGTCACCCCATCATGTCGGCCAGTGGTTCAAGCCTGTCGCGATATTTCAACAAATAGCGATGGTTCTTGATGAAATGCGAGCCCAACGCATCCACTGCATGTTGCTTGACCGGCTCGATATCCTCGCCGGTCAGAAGCACCCGCACGGCAAGCGCAAATCCCCACTCAGCCTGTGTCAGATAGCCCAGCCGCCGGGTCGACCAGCCCTGCGTGCCGCTTCCGACGTCGTTAAACTGACTGAACTGGAACGACTGGTTGCCGCCGAACAGCCCGAAGCCGAAGAACACGGTGGCGAGATCGGTGGCGAACTCCTCGTTGTCGCCCCAATCATCCGGACGCGCCGGGATGGAATGGAGGATGCCGTGGCAAAGTTCATGCGCCAGCACCGCGATGAGATGTTCCAAATCGCGGGCGCTGCCGGGCTCGTAGGTGATGACCTGGCGATTGTCCTGTCTGCTGTAGGTGCCGGCCGGGTCGCGCGGCGCGTTCTTGACGATCGCCAGATGGCCGACATGGGGATCGATCGCTGCTTGCTGGGCAACGAGCTCGAAATTGCTCGGATCGACGCCGAGCTGGCCGCAGACCTGGGAAAAGACGAATTCCACATGCGCATGCCCCGAAAGGCCTGAGCGCGGGAAGTCCGCTTGTCTTGGATATTTCGACGGCAGCGATTTCAGGCGGTCAATGCCGCCGAGATTTTCCAGCAGCCAGGCCCACGCGCCCAGCTGCCACTCGACATCGTCATCGCTCAGCGTCGGCTTCGTCGACCAGAACATTTCAGAACAGGAAGTAGCGCTGCGCCATCGGCAGCACCGTTGCCGGCTCGCAGGTGAGCAGCACGCCGTCGGCGCGGACTTCGTAGGTTTCCGGGTCGACCTCGACATGCGGGGTGAGGTCGTTGTGGATCATCGATTTCTTCGAGATGCCGCCACGGGTGTTTTTCACCGCCAGCAGCTTCTTCGCCACGCCGAGCCTTTTTTGCAGACCGGCATCGAGCGAAGCCTGCGAGACGAAGGTGACCGAGGAATTGGTGCGCAGCTTGCCATAGGCCGCGAACATCGGCCGGTAATGCATCGGCTGCGGCGTCGGGATCGAGGCGTTTGGATCGCCCATCGGGGCCGCGGCGATCGAGCCGCCGAGCAGGACCATGTCCGGCTTGACGCCGAAGAAGGCGGGTGACCAGAGAACCAGATCGGCGCGTTTGCCGACTTCCACCGAGCCGATCTCGTGGCTGAGGCCCTGGGCGATGGCCGGATTGATCGTATATTTGGCGATGTAGCGCTTAATCCGGACATTGTCGTTGTCGCCGGTCTCTTCTTTCAGGCTGCCCCGCTGACGCTTCATCTTGTCAGCCGTCTGCCAGGTGCGGATTGCCACTTCGCCGACGCGGCCCATGGCCTGGCTGTCGGACGAGATGATCGAGAAAGCCCCCATATCGTGCAGGATGTCTTCGGCGGCGATCGTCTCCTTGCGAATGCGGCTTTCGGCGAAGGCGATATCTTCCGGGATCGACGGGCTCAGGTGATGGCAGACCATCAGCATGTCCAGGTGCTCGGCAAGCGTGTTGACCGTATAGGGGCGGGTCGGGTTGGTCGACGACGGGATGACGTTGAGCGAGCCGCAGACCTTGATGATGTCGGGCGCGTGACCGCCGCCGGCCCCTTCGGTGTGGAAGGCGTGGATCGTGCGTCCTTTGATGGCGTCGATCGTATCCTCGACAAATCCGGATTCGTTCAGCGTATCGGTGTGGATCATCACCTGGATGTCATAAGCGTCGGCAACGGACAGGCAGCAATCGATCGCCGCCGGGGTCGTGCCCCAGTCTTCGTGCAGCTTCAGGCTCGAAGCGCCGGCCAGCACCATTTCCTCGAGTGCGGCGGGCAGCGAGGCATTGCCCTTGCCGGCCAGCGCGAGGTTCATCGGGAAGGCATCGAAGCTTTCGATCATGCGTTCGATATGCCAGGCGCCGGTGCAGGTGGTGGCGAGCGTGCCATGGGCGGGACCGGTGCCGCCGCCCAGCATGCAGGTCACGCCGCTCATCAGCGCTTCCTCGATCTGCTGCGGGCAGATAAAGTGGATATGCGCATCCATGCCGCCGGCGGTAAGGATCTTGCCCTCGCCGGCAATGGCCTCGGTCGAGGGGCCGACGATGATCGTGATCCCCGGCTGCGTATCGGGATTGCCGGCCTTGCCGATGGCAGCGATGCGGCCATCCTTGAGACCGACATCGGCTTTGACGATGCCCCAATGGTCGATGATCAGCACATTGGTGATGACGGTGTCGACTGCGCCATCCGCCCGCGTCACCTGGCTCTGGCCCATGCCATCGCGGATGACCTTGCCGCCGCCGAATTTTACTTCTTCGCCATAGGTGGTGAAATCCTTCTCGACCTCGACGAAGAGCTCCGTGTCGGCGAGACGCAGCCGGTCGCCGGTGGTCGGGCCGAACATCGAGGCGTAGGCGGCGCGGGACATCTTGTAGGACATGGGGTCAGGCTCCTTGGGAGAGGGGAGTGAACGGAAAGGTTTTTCCGGCCTTGCGGTCGATCGTGATGGTAGGCGAGGCGCCGGCTGCCTCGTTCAGTTCGGCAATCAGGTAGTCGGCAAATCCTGCTGTGCCCTTCTTGAAGGATGACAGCGCCCGCTCGATGGCAGATGCTTCGGCGAGCACGATGACGTCGGATGAAAGCAGGCTTTCGACGACCGAAGTCAGCCGCGAGCGATCGTATTCCGGCCTGCGCCGCAGCGTCCAGACCAATTCAATCAGAGTGATCACATTGACGTAAGCCGGCTGCTCCGTGGTCAGCCGATTGTCGACGAAATCCGTCACAACGGGCGACCAGATCGGGTCGTCGTCTAGGAGATAGTGCAACAGGATGTTTGTATCGATGCCGATCAAGGGTCTTCCTCCCTGCGATCGATGTCGGTTCTGAGCTGAACGGTTTCAGCAATCGCGTTTTCGATGTCGACCGGTTCGCTTGGCGTGTTGAAAATGCCCTTCAGGTGCCGCAGGCCGCTCTTCTTGGCGATCACCGATACCTTGCCATCATCGCCGATGATGAACTGCACCGAGCCGCCCGGCGGCAGACCGAGCGCCCTGCGGACTTCTATGGGAATCGTCGCCTGTCCCTTTGTCGACGTTCTGGCATCAAACCTGCCCGTTGCGCGCTCCATGAATTCCCTACTTTTCAGAAAATTCATACATATCACGAATTCCCATACTTTTCCAGTCTCCCCTGCCTCACGCGATCTTCCACCCACTGCTCCTCTGCTTGCCAGGGGTGCCATTCCCAGCCCTGATGGCCGAAGCCGACGAGCGTCACGCGATCGCCCTTCTGGCTGAAATGGGTGAGGAATTCGGCAATGGCGACGAGGCCGGTGGAAGGCACGACATAGGGGCCGGGATGGTAGGCTGCGAGTTCGGCGTCCAGCTGCTCTTGGGTGGCTGCGGGGACGACATGGAAGGCCTTGCCGGTCTCCCGGGCAAAGTCGCGAAAGCCATCCGTATAGTCATCACAGAAATCATCCAGTTCCGGATGTTCGGCGAGGATCGATGGCCGCATCGCGGCGAATTTATGGGGATCGCGGACGCACCAGATGGCAGATGCGGCGAGCACGAAGGGATTGGTCTTCCACTCCGAGTCCTCGGTCATGGCTTTGCCCGGCCGACCGGTGTTGCAGACGGTGACGATATCGGTCTTCGTGCCGCCATTGCCGGCCGAGCGGCAGTCGTTGAAGCGCATGACGACGTCGGCCGCGTCGATCGTCCGGGCCAAGCCGGGATCGATCTCGCCATTGCCGACGATCATGATGCTGCGTGTCGTCATTCACCCAGACCTTTGATCAGGCCTTTCAATGCCTTGATGCGGTCGTTGGTCATCTCGGTCTTGCAGCTCAGCAGCAACTGGCCGAGGATGGTGCCGCCCTGCGCCTCGTAACCGACAGTGTCGCAATGGGCGTCGCGATACTGGATCCAGATGCGCTGAGCTGCCTTGAGCGAAGCGACAGCTCCGGCCTGCGCTTTGCTCTGCGCCTGGGAGTCGAGATCGGCTTCGGTCTTGAGCGCCTGTTTGTAGACAGCGTTCAGCTGCTTGTCGGCCTTGTCATAGTCCTGCTCGGCGCAATATTGCATTTCCACCGTCGTGTTGCCGCCATTGGAGCAATCGACCTGCGGCTGGTCCTCGGCCAGGGCCTGATTCACGGTCGGGAGGAAGAGAAGCATGGTGCAAAGTGTCAGAATGGAAAGTCGCATAAGTCCTCCGGCTCAGCCCGCGCCCTTGATCAGGTCTTGCAGTTCCTTGATGCGTTTGTTGGTCAGGTCGGCCTCGCAGCCATTGATCAACATAGGCTGCATCGAGCCGCCAACGGCCTGGTAGCCGACGCCCTCGCATTGGCCGTCGCGGTAATCAATCCAGGCGCGCTGCGCCTTTTTCAGCGCCTGCACCGCGCCGACATAGTCAGGATTGATCTCGGCCGATTGCTTGTCGAGATCCGCCTGGCTCTTCAGCGCCTCCTTGTAAACGACGTTGAGCTGCTTGTCGGCCTTCTCGTAATCCATCGCCGCGCAAGAGTTCATGTCGGCCTGCGTCTCGGCATTCTTGCAGTCGATATTCTGGTCGTCATCGTTGCCATCTTGCTGCGCATGGGCAAGACCCACGCTGCTCCACAGCAACACTGCTGCGATTGCCGCTCTCCTCATGCATCTCCTCCTGATTTTTATAATTTTCCCATCACCTGCTGGCGGAAGCCGTAGACTTCGCGCTTGCCGGAGAGCGGGATAAGCTGCACCGTGCGCTTCTGGCCGGGCTCGAAGCGCACCGCCGTGCCGGAGGGAATGTCGAGACGCATGCCGCGGGCCTTCTCCCGGTCGAAATCCAGCCCCTTGTTGGTCTCGAAGAAATGGTAGTGCGAGCCGACCTGGATCGGCCGGTCGCCGGTATTGGCGACGTCGATAGTCACGGTCGGCAGGCCGGCATTGAGTTCGATCTCGCCCTTGGCGGGGATGAGTTCACCGGGGATCATGGTCGGTCCTTTCTCACGCGGCCTTGGTGGGCTGGCAGCCTTCGGCTTTCAGGATACGTTTGGTGGAAGCGGGATATTTGGCTAGCATCGCAGCGGGGCGAATGGGACGGGCGGTGAAATTGCCGCCGCAATTGGGGCAGGTGCCGGCGAGCGTATTTTCCGCGCAATCGGCGCAGAACGTGCATTCGAAGGTGCAGATGCGGGCCTCGGCGCTCTCGGGCGGCAGGTCCTTGTCACAGCACTCGCAGTTGGGGCGGAGTTCCAGCATCGAGGCCTCAGCGGATCGGTTCGTGGACGGTGACGAGTTTCGTGCCGTCGGGGAAGGTTGCCTCGACCTGCACGTCGTGGATCATTTCGGCAATGCCTTCCATCACCTGGTCACGGCTGATGACATGGGCGCCGGCCTCCATCAGATCGGCCACCGAGCGGCCGTCGCGGGCGCCCTCGACGACGAAATCGGAGATCAGCGCGATCGCCTCGGGATAGTTGAGCTTGACGCCGCGCTCAAGCCGGCGTTGCGCCACCATCGCCGCCATCGAGATCAGCAGCTTGTCCTTTTCACGGGGGGAGAGATTCATCGATTGCTCCGCGGTAAGCCCAGTCTTTTCAATAAGAAATCAGTCGTCATCGGCCGGCAATACGGCAAATGACGCAGGCCGTTAAAGGCTCCACACTTTCGGGGCGGGATCGCCATTTCGCAAGAGCGAAATTGCCGGGATCAGCATTTTTCTGAGCTCGAATCCTTCTGAGGCAACGAAGCGGATCAGGAGTTTGCCGTTCCAGACGCTGACGCCCGTCGTGGCGTCGCCGAAGAGTTTTCTGAGCGGCGAGATCAGCGCCTCGGCGCGGGTGCCGCAATAAATCAGGGTGGCGAAGGCCTGGTTGCCCTGGAGCACGGGCGACTTGGCAACCAGCCTGCGGAGATCGCCTGACAGGCAAACGTCCTCGGCATGGATCAGGCAGCCACCCCGGCGCACCCGCCAGCGGTCGCGGAAGAGGCCGGTCTCGACGATTTCGCCCATCGCCTTGCGGCCGAGGAGCACGGCTTCGAGGCCGATGAATTCGGCGCTGTCGGCGAGATCGACGTCGAGCGTGCGGCGAAGCGCGCCCTGGTCGAAGAGGATGGTTTCCTGCGGCAACCAGTGAAGGCTGGCATTGGCGCCGGCCTTGAGCGTGGTGGCGACCTCGGCATGGCCGCCTGAGGATTTGTAGACGCGCTCGCAGGCCTGGGTGGTGACGGTGACATGGGTCTCCGCGCCGGCCTCGACCTGCCAGGCAATCCGATCGCCGCCGGTGAGGCCGCCGGAGGTGTTGATCAGCACGGCTTCCATGCGGCCATCATAGGATTCGGGGATCCGGATCTTGGCGGCACTCTCCTGGAAGAAGACGTCGAGCCTGGTTTTGTTGCCGGCGGATTTGGTGACGAGGCGGGCGGCGCCCTTGGCGCGCTGGGGGAGGATGGCGATTTCGGGATTGGGGGCGAGCATCGGTCAAACCCCCCTCTGCCCTGCCGGGCATCTCCCCCTCAAGGGGGGAGATTGATTCGCGGCGCGTGCCTGCCCCAAGCATCGCCGAATTCTAGGTGGGTGAAGTCTGATGAGCGCGCCCCATCCAATCTCCCCCCTTGAGGGGGAGATGCCCGGCAGGGCAGAGGGGGGTAACTCGCGCATGCAAACGTTCAAAGGCTACACCGTCAAATGCCGGCGCGCCTCGGGCGTGTCCAGCGTCTCGGCTGGACCCTCGTGGACGATCTCGCCGCGATCCATGATGTAGACATGGTCGGCGAGTTCGCGGCAGAAATCAAGGTATTGTTCGACAAGCAGAATCGCCATGCCGGTACTGTCGCGCAGGTAGCGGATCGCCCGGCCGATATCCTTGATGATCGACGGCTGAATACCTTCGGTGGGCTCGTCCAGAACGAGGATTTTCGGCCGCGTCACCAGAGCGCGTCCGATGGCGAGCTGCTGCTGCTGGCCGCCCGACAGGTCGCCGCCGCGACGGCCGAGCATGGTCTGCAGCACCGGGAACAAGCTGAAGATATCGTCGGGGATCGAGCGGTCGGCGCGCTTCAGCGGCGCAAAGCCGCTTTCGAGATTTTCCTTGACGGTGAGCAGTGGGAAGATCTCCCTGCCCTGCGGCACATAGCCGATGCCAAGCTTGGCGCGGGCATAGGGCGGCATGCCGTTCATGAGTTTGTCGTTGAAGGAGGCGGTGCCGGCCGAGAGCGGATGCTGGCCGGTAATGGCGCGTAGCAGCGAGGACTTGCCGACGCCGTTGCGGCCGAGCACGCAAGTGATCTTGCCCATTTCGGCTTTCATCGAGATGCCGCGCAGGGCCTGGGCGGCGCCGTAGTGGAGGTTGGCGTTTTCGACGGTCAGCATGTGGGGAGCCCCTGTTTTCCGGGGTTACCCCCCTCTGTCCTGCCGGRCATCTCCCCCTCAAGGGGGGAGATTGACCCGAGGCGGCCGCTCGGCCTGACCGCTAGGTTTCTGATGAGATCGTGACGGTGCCTCTTGCCGATCTCCCCCCTTGAGGGGGAGATGCCCGGCAGGGCAGAGGGGGGTACCAAGAATTCCAACGTTGACATCTTCATCGCCCCAGATAGTTCTCGATCACCTTCGGGTCGTTGCTGACAAAATCGATCGACCCTTCCGCCAGCACCGAGCCTTCCGCCAGACACGTCACTTTGACCCCGAGATCGCGGATAAAGCCCATGTCGTGCTCGACCACCACGACCGAACGGGTCTTGGCAATTTCCTTGAGCAGAATAGCCGTCTCCGCCGTCTCCGCGTCGGTCATGCCGGCAACGGGTTCGTCGACCAGCAAGAGCTTCGGCTCCTGCGCCAGGAGCATGCCGATCTCCAGCCATTGCTTCTGGCCGTGGCTGAGATTGGCGGCATAGTCATCCTTGCGGGCAGTGAGCCGCACCGTTTCGAGGATCTCCTCGATGCGGGCCTTATCGGCCGGCGTCAGCGTATAGAACAGTGTGGCGAAGACGCCGCGGTTGCGGTTGAGCGCCAGTTCGAGATTGTCCCAGACGGTGTGGCTCTCGAACACGGTCGGCTTCTGGAATTTGCGGCCGATGCCGAGCTGGGCGATGTCGGCCTCGTCCTTCTTGGTCAGGTCGATCGTGCCGTTGAAGAAGACCTCGCCCTGGTCGGGCCGGGTCTTGCCGGTGATGATGTCCATCATCGTCGTCTTGCCGGCACCGTTTGGGCCGATAATAGCGCGCAGCTCACCCGGTTCGACGACGAAGGACAGCGAATTGAGCGCCTTGAAGCCATCGAAGGAGACGGAGACGCCGTTCAGGTAGAGGATGCTGGTGGGTTTTTCGGGTGCGTTGATCGGGGGCATGGGTCTACTCCGCGGCTTCGGGTTCGGCGCCGGTGGGGATCATGGCCGCCTTTTCGCGGGCTGCCGCCATACGGTAGGATTGCCGGGTCTTGATCGACTGCTGGATGGTGCCGACGATACCCTTGGGCAGGAGGAGCGTGGTGAGCACGAAGAGGCCGCCCAGTGCAAACAGCCAGTAATCGGGGAAAAGGCCGGTGAAGATGGTCTTGCCGCCATTGACCAGGATCGCGCCGATGATCGGCCCGATCAGCGTCGAGCGGCCGCCGACTGCCGTCCAGATGACGACTTCGATCGAGTTGGCCGGAGCGAATTCGCCGGGATTGATGATGCCGACCTGCGGCACGTAGAGCGCGCCGGCGATGCCGGCCATCATCGCCGAGACGACGAAGGTGAAGAGTTTCATGTTCTCGACGCGGAAGCCGAGGAAGCGCACCCGGCTTTCGGCATCGCGCACGCCAATCAGCACCTTGCCGTATTTCGAGCGGACGATTGCCGAGGCGAGCAGCAATGCAATGGCGAGCAAGATCGCGGTGGCGGCGAAGAGAGCGGCGCGAGTGCCGTCGGCCTGGATGTTGAAACCGAGGATGTCCTTGAAATCGGTCATGCCATTGTTGCCGCCGAACCCCATGTCATTGCGGAAGAAGGCGAGCAGCAGCGCATAGGTCATCGCCTGGGTGATGATCGACAGGTAAACGCCGTTGACGCGGCTGCGGAAGGCGAACCAGCCGAAAATGAAGGCGAGCAGGCCAGGCACCACAAGCACCATCAGTGCGGCAAACCAGAACATGTCGAAGCCATGCCAGAACCAGGGCAGGTCTTTCCAGTTGAGGAAGACCATGAAGTCCGGCAGCAGCGGATTGCCATAGACGCCGCGCGAGCCGATCTGGCGCATCAGATACATGCCCATCGCATAGCCGCCGAGTGCGAAGAAGGCGCCGTGACCAAGCGAGAGAATGCCGCAGAAGCCCCAGACGAGGTCGAGCGCCAGTGCCAGCATGGCATAGGTGAGATATTTGCCGAACAGCGACATGATATAGGTCGGAACATGCAGCGCGCTGTCTGGGCCGGTCATCAGGTTGAGGACCGGCACCAGCACCGCCAGCGCCAGCAGCACGAGCACGGCGACGACGATCTTGCGGTCCAGCGAGCGCAGGAGAAAAGCGGTTATCATGCTTCCACCGACCTTCCTTTGAGGGCGAACAGGCCGCGTGGCCGCTTCTGGATGAAGAGGATGATGAGGACGAGAACCAGGATCTTGCCGAGAACAGCGCCAGCATAGGGTTCGAGGAACTTGTTGAGGATGCCGAGCGAAAACGCGCCGACCAGCGTGCCCCAGAGATTGCCGACGCCGCCGAACACCACGACCATGAAGCTGTCGATGATGTAGCCCTGGCCGAGATTGGGTGAGACATTGTCGATCTGGCTGAGCGCCACGCCGGCAATGCCGGCAATGCCGGAGCCGAGCGCAAAAGTGGCCGCATCGACCCAGGGCGTGCGAATGCCCATCGACGAGGCCATGCGGCGGTTCTGGGTGACGGCGCGCATCTGTAGCCCCATCGGCGTCTGCTTGAGGATGAACAGCAGGGCGGCGAAAACGGCGAGCGCGAAGACGATGATCCAGGTGCGGTTCCAGGTAAATGTCAGGCCACCGACATCGAAGGAGCCGGACATCCAGGACGGATTGGTGACTTCGCGGTTGGTTGGGCCGAAAATGGTGCGCACGCCCTGCTGCAGAATGAGCGATATGCCCCAGGTGGCGAGCAGGGTTTCGAGCGGCCGGCCATACAGGAAGCGGATCACCAGCCGTTCGATCACCAGGCCGACGAAGCCGGTGAAGAGGAAGGCGGACGGGACGGCGATCGCGAGTGAATAATCGGCGAGCTCCGGCGCCCAGGCGCCGATCGCCTGCTGTACCACGTAGGTGGTGTAGGCACCGATCATGACCATTTCGCCATGCGCCATGTTGATCACGCCCATGACGCCAAAGGTGATGGCGAGCCCGATGGCGGCGAGCAGCAGGATCGAGCCGAGCGAAACGCCGTAGGAAACATTCTGGGCGACATCCCAGAGCGCCAGTGAATGATTGATGCCGTCGATATCGGACTGGATGATCGGCTTGAGATCGGCCGGCGCGGTCTGCATCGCCATGGAAAGGATGGTCAGCGCGTCACGGTCGCCATGCGCGGCGATCAGGTCGATGGCCGCCTTTTTGTCGTCGGCCTTGGCGTCGGATTTCAGGATGATGACGGCGCGGGCAGCTTCCATGACGCCCTTGACCTCGCCGTCCTGCTCCTGCTTGAGGGCGGAGTTGAGGAGATCGAGGTTGGATGGGTCGGCGTCTTTCAGCATGCCCTGGGCGGCGGCAAGGCGGGCACTGCGGTCGGGCGACAGCAACGTCATCTGGGCGCTGACATCGTCAATCACCGCGCGCACGGAATTGTTGATCTTGACCTTGCTCATCGTGTCGGGATCGACATCAGCCACGGGCGTGCCCGTGATCGGGTCGACGAAGGATGGATTGTCATCGTCGCCCTGCTGCAGCAGCACCGGGCCGCCATCCTCGCTGACATAGAGCAGGCCATTGCTCAACGCGTCGAGGAGTTTTGCGACATGCGGGTCTCTGGAGGCGGCGAGCGCCTTGATGGCAGCCTCGCGTTCGGGGAATCCGCCGACGCCGAGCGCATTGACCAGCGTATGGATCTTGTCGTCTTCCTGGGCGCGAACGGTGCTGGCGAGTGCCGAAACCATCAGGCAAAAAGCAATGAAAACAATCTTGAGGGCGCGATTCATCGGCTTTTCGCCTCATTCACCGCCGATCACCGCAATCTTGCGATCGGCGCAGCGCCTCGCAGCGCTGGTTCAACCGGGCTTCCGCCCGGGCAAGCCCGGACGGAAGTGATCTTGGTGTGTTGTTGGGGTTTCACACCAGGAGATGTTTTAGACCGATATCAGGAACCCTTGCCGCCGCACTTGCCGGACTTCACATTGAAGTTGCCGCAGTTGAGGGGCTTGCGCCAATCGGAGATCAGGTCCTTGGAGTCCGGCAGGAAGTCCGACCATTCGTCGCCGACAACTTCCGGCGTCTGCTGGACGATGGTGAACTGTCCGTCGGCCTGGATTTCGCCGATCAGGACGGGTTTGGTGATGTGATGGTTCGGCATCACGGTGGCATAGCCGCCGGAGAGGTTGGGAACGGTCACGCCGATGATCGAGTCGAGCACCTTGTCGGTGTCGGTCGTGCCGGCGGCCTGCACGGCCTTGACCCAGGCGTTGAAGCCGATATAGGCGGCTTCCATCGGGTCATTGGTCACCCGCTTCTTGTCCTTGGTATAGGCGTGCCACTCCTTGATGAATTTCTTGTTGGCCGGGCTTTCGACCGATTCAAAGTAGTTCCAGGCGGCGAGATGGCCGACCAGCGGCTTGGTGTCGAGGCCGGCAAGTTCCTCTTCGCCGACCGAGAAGGCGACGACCGGGATATCGGTGGCCTTGATGCCCTTGTTGCCCAGTTCCTTGTAGAACGGCACGTTGGCATCGCCGTTGATGGTCGAGACCACGGCGGTCTTCTTGCCGGCCGAGCCGAAATCCTTGATCTTGGCCACTTCCGTCTGCCAGTCGGAGAAGCCGAACGGCGTGTAGTTGATCATGATGTCTTCCTTGGGGATACCCTTGGAAATCAGGTAGGCCTCGAGGATCTTGTTGGTGGTGCGCGGATAGACATAGTCCGTGCCTTCGAGCACGAAGCGCTTCACCTTCTCATTGTTGAGCAGGTAGTCGACAGCCGGGATCGCCTGCTGGTTCGGAGCGGCACCGGTGTAGAAGATGTTGCGCGAGGATTCTTCGCCTTCATATTGGACCGGGTAGAAGAGGATCGAGTTGGTCTCTTCGAAGACCGGCAGAACCGACTTGCGCGACGACGAGGTCCAGCAGCCGAACACGGCGGCGACATGGTCCTTCTGGATCAGCTCGCGGGCCTTTTCGGCAAACAACGGCCAGTCCGAAGCCGGATCGACGACGACGGCTTCGAGCTTCTTGCCGAGAAGGCCGCCCTTCTTGTTCTGCTCGTCGATGAGCATCAGCATGACGTCCTTGAGCGTCGACTCGGAAATCGCCATGGTGCCGGACAGCGAATGCAGGATGCCGACCTTGATCGTATCCTCAGCGAAGGCATGCACGGCCGAAAGCGACATGGCGCCTGCCAGCAATGCACTGGTGATCATGTTCTTGAGTTTCATCTTGTTCCCCTCTCTTTTGAGCGTGAGGCAACGGGTTAAGATTGGGTTAAAGCCGTTGTCTGGCGGGAACTATCGTGCGAGATTGTGCACTGCGACATACGTCATATGACGTACCGGGCAGGGGGAAAGGGGGAAGGATGGTGCACGAGACGAACGGGTGCGTTTGTTCCTGCTCAAGAGTATAGCGGTGCAAGAAGACTACAGACGCGAACCGCTATGGTTGACGGACGAGCAGCCTATGATGACAATTGCTTCGCGTTTCGCGCGTGCGTCAGGAGAACTTTGATGGCCGCCATCACAGTACGTGTTTCCGAAGAGATCGATGCTCGCCTCGATCGCCTGGCGCAGAAGCTTGATTGCTCCAAATCGGATCTTGCGGAGCGGGCGATCGAGGATTTCGTTGCACGCGAAGAATGGCAACTGGCTGAAATCGAGGCCGGACTGGCGGAGGCGGATCGTGGCGAATTCGCGAGCGATGAGCATGTTGCTAGCATCCTCGCGAAATACCGAGCGCATATAGGCTAAAGCGACTTTCAGCCCGTCTTTCCGAGATTGTCGATCTTGTCCACGCCTCGCAGGCGGATCAGTAAATTGCGCGTCGCCCGCATTGATGGGTAGCAGATCCGCGACAGAGACTTCGAGCGGAACAGCAGCGCGTTCATCCGATTGAACCAGCCCTGGCCGGTGCCGAGCAGTGCCATGACCTGCAAGGCGTCCGCGCCATGGTAGCAGGTGTCGCCGAACTTGATCACCATGCCTTGATCGAGATCGAGTTTTTTATCCCGCACTTCCTGCAGGATCGGGTGATCGGTCTCTGTCCGCGCATCGACCAGGTTGAGACTGCCGACCGCTTTGCGGATTCTCAGGCCTCGCGCTGCAACGGAGCAGATTGGGCAATCGCCATCATAGACGAACCAGACGTCTCCGGTTTTGCCGGCGAGTTGATCATTGGCTGATGGATTGGGCACGGGCTGCTCTTCGTGAAACCGTCATGACGGGAAACTCCTATCGCAAGCGCCGTAAACTTTCCACGAGAAGTTGGCCGCATCTGCCTTTGTAAATGGACTTGCGAGCACCTGCCAATCCGTGCTTTTGATGCACTATGAACGTTTTTTACTCAAGTTCTATGATTGGTGCATTTTTGAGCATTTGCGCTGTGAAGGTGCAGCGCCGATGACCGCACGCCAGCGCATCATTCCCGTCCGCCGCGACTATAACCGCTGGGTCGCCAACCAGACGCTCGAGGATTATGCGCTGCGCTTCACCGCCAAGAGCGCACGGCAATATTCGCCGTCGCGGATTTCGCAGACGGCAATCGGGGCCATCTCGTTCCTGGCGCTGGAAGCCGTCGGTGGGGCGATCACGCTCTCCTATGGCACCACCAATGCCATTTTCGCCATCATCGCCGCCTCGATCCTCTTGCTCCTGATCGGTATTCCGATCAGCCGCTACGCCATCCGTCACGGCGTCGACATCGATCTGCTGACGCGGGGCGCCGGCTTTGGTTATCTCGGCTCGACGGTGACGTCGCTGATCTATGCGAGCTTCACCTTCATTCTCTTTGCCATCGAGGCGTCAATCATGACCGGGGCGCTGGAGCTGGTGTTCGGCATCCCGCTCTGGATCGGTTATATCGTCAGCGCCGTAGCGGTGATCCCGCTGGTGACCTATGGAGTGAGGATGATCTCGCGCTTCCAGCTGATCACCCAGCCGGTCTGGATCGTGCTCAATGTCTTGCCGTTCATCTTCATCGCCACGTCCGACTGGTCGAAAATCCAGTTCTGGCTCAGCTTTGCCGGCCGGGGGCACCAGTCGGGCGAGCTCGGCACGATCGCGCCCTTCGATCTTGCCATGTTCGGCGCCGCCTCTGCGGTGATTCTCGCGCTGATGGCGCAGATCGGCGAGCAGGTCGACTTCCTGCGCTTCCTGCCGGCCGACCATAAGCCGGCGAACGGGTGGCAGCGGTTGGCGCGCTTCCTCGCTGGCCCCGGCTGGGTGGTGGTCGGGGCACCGAAACTGCTGGCCGGCTCCTTCCTCGTCGTGCTGGCGCTGAGCTCCGGCATCCCGGTAAGCCAGGCAGCCGATCCGGCACATATGTATGTCACCGCCTTCGGCTATATGGTGCCGAACCGGACGCTGGCGCTGGTGCTGACAGCGGCCTTCGTCGTCGTCTCGCAGCTCAAGATCAATGTGATGAACGCCTATGCTGGGTCGCTTGCCTGGTCGAATTTCTTCTCGCGGCTGACGCATAGCCATCCGGGCCGCGTCGTCTGGCTGTTCTTCAACGTGGCGATCGCGCTGCTCTTGATGGAGCTCGGCATCTACAAGCTGCTGGAGGAGACGCTTGGCGTGTTCTCGATCGTCGCTTCTGCCTGGCTCTGCGCCGTCTCCGCCGACCTCTTCATCAACAAGCCGCTGGGGCTGGCGCCACCCGGCATCGAGTTCAAGCGCGCCCATCTCTACGACATCAACCCGGTTGGTTTCGGCGGCATGGCGCTCACCGCGGCGGTGGCGCTTTCGGCGCATTTCGGCCTGTTCGGCGACTATGCCGCATCGCTCGCCATCTATCTGGTGCCGATCCTTGCCTTCACCACGGTGCCAACACTGGCCTGGGCGACGAAAGGCAAATTCTACCTAGCCCGCAAGCCGCGGCATCAGTGGAAGACCCTTGCCTCGATCACTTGCTCGATCTGCGAGCACCCGTTCGAGCCGGAGGACATGGCCTGGTGCCCTGCCTATGCGGCGCCGATCTGCTCGCTTTGCTGTTCGCTCGACAGCCGCTGCCACGATCTCTGCAAACCCAAGGCCCGGCTGCAATACCAGGCGACCGAAGTGGCCCGCACCTTCATGCCGGAGGCGGTGATCGAAAAGCTCGGCACACGCATTGGCCGCTATGCGATGATCACCACCGGCGCGCTGTTCAGCATCGGCGCCATTCTCTGGATGATCGCGCTGAGGGCCGGCCATGCCTCGCCGCAGACGGCGTCAGTGGTCAACGCCACGGCGCTGCTGGTGTTCTTCGTCTTCGCCGTGATGACCGGTATCGCCACATGGTTCTTCGTGCTGGCGCATGACAGCCGTGTCGTTGCCGAAGAGGAAAGCTCGCGGCAGAACACGCTACTGCTCAAGGAAATCGCTGCCCACAAGAAGACGGATGCGGCGCTGCAGCACGCCAAGGAGACGGCCGAGGCCGCCAACCGCGCCAAGAGCCGCTATGTCGTCGGGCTGACGCATGAACTGAGAACACCGCTCAACGCCGTGCTCGGCTATGCGCAACTGCTCGAACGCGACGAGGCGATCCCAGACGCCAAGCGCTCGGCGATCAAGGTGATCAAGCGCAGTGCCGACCACTTGTCGGGCCTGATCGACGGCCTGCTCGACATTTCCCGCATCGAGGCGGGGCGGCTACAGGTCTATTCGAACGAGATCAACATGGTGGATTTCCTCGACCAGATCAGCGGGATGATCCGGCCGCAGGCCGAAGCCAAGGGTCTGAGCTTCACCCTGTCGCGCGACCCGGCGCTGCCGGCCTATGTCCGCACCGACGAGCGGCGGCTCAAGCAGATCCTCGTCAACCTGCTCTCCAACGCAGTGAAATACACGTCAGAGGGACATGTCGAAGTGGAGATCGGCTACCGCAACCAGGTCGCGACCTTCACCATCCGCGACACCGGCTCCGGCATTCCGGCCGACGACTTGCCGGTGATTTTCGAGCCGTTCCAGCGCGGCTCCGGCGAACAGTCGAAACTGGCGCCGGGTCTTGGCCTCGGGCTTACCATCACCCGGCTGCTCACCCAGACGCTCGGCGGTGAGATCACGGTGGAAAGCACACCGGGCGAGGGGACAACGTTTCGCGTGCGGCTGATGCTCTACCGGCTGCATCGGCCGGCGGCGGCGACCGATCGCAAGATTCTCACCTATACCGGCTCGCGCCGGACGATCATGGTGGTCGACGACAACGAGGAACATCGCGAACTGATGCGCGAGGCGCTGGCGCCACTGGATTTTGTCGTCCTGACCGCCACGTCCGGTCCGGAATGCCTGGCGCTGATCGAAGGTATCAGGCCCGACATCTATCTCGTCGACATTTCCATGCCTGTGATGAACGGCTGGGAGCTGACGGCCAAGCTGCGCGAGATTGGCCAGACGGCGCCGATCCTGATGCTGTCGGCCAATATCGGCGACGGCGCGGCCGGCATTCCGGCCGGCGGCGACCATAACGACCTGATTGCCAAGCCGGTGGATTTCCGCCAATTGCATGACAGGCTTGCTTCATGGCTGGGGCTCGACTGGGTCTATGCCCTGGCTGTGCCGGAAAATGGTGTCAAGGCCGCACCGGAGATGAGAAGCCCCGGCGGCAGCCATCTGCAGGAACTCATCCGGCTCGGCGAGATCGGCTATGTGCGTGGTATCGAAGCCAAGCTTAGCGCCCTTGCGAAAGAAGGCGAAAACCGGCATTTCACCGAGGTGATGACAGCCCATATCAAAGCCTTCAATATCGACGCCTATCTGGCCGACCTGCGCAAGCTCGAACGCGAGGAGAGCCTGTCATGAACGCCGCCCAGCAGGAACCGCGCGACATCATCCTCCTGGTCGATGACAGCCCGGATTCGCTTTCCTTCCTCACCGATGCGCTGGAGCAATCCGGCTATTCGGTGCTGATCGCCACGTCCGGCGCCTCGGCGCTTTCCATCGTCGACCGGATCACGCCCGACCTCATCCTGCTCGACGCGGTGATGCCGGCGATGGACGGTTTCGAAACCTGCCAGCGGCTCAAGGCATCGGCGGGTGTGGCGCAGGTGCCGGTGATCTTCATGACCGGGCTGACCGAGACCGAACATGTTGTGCGGGCGCTGGAATCGGGCGGTGTCGACTATCTGACCAAGCCGATCAATGTCGACGAGCTTCGGGCGCGCATCCGCGTGCACCTTTCCAATGCGCGCTCGGCGCAGAGTGCCCGCGTGGCGCTCGACGCCGCCGGCCGGCATCTGCTTGCGGTGCGCGGCAATGGCAAGATCCTGTGGTCGACACCGCAGGCGACGCGGCTGATCAATGCCGCCACCGGCAGCGACGAGGGCCTTGACCTCGTGGCGGGGCGCATCCTCGCCTGGATGGGCGAGCATAAGACCGGCGCCGGCCCGCGCGATCCGGGCTTCACTGTCGACACCGGCGGCGAGGCGACTCTCGCGCTCTCCTTCCTCGGCTCGATCGGCCAGGACGAGCACCTGTTTCGCCTCACCAGCCAGACGCAGGCGAGCGACGGCGAACGGCTGCGCCAGCATTTTGGCCTGACGGCGCGGGAGGCCGACGTGCTGCTCTGGATCGCCAAGGGTAAATCCAACCGCGACATCGGCGAGATTCTTGGGCTCTCGGCGCGGACGGTCAACAAACATCTCGAGCAGATCTATGTGAAGCTCGGGGTGGAGAACCGCGCCTCGGCGGCGGTGAAGGCGGCGAATGTGTTGATGCAGGGATAAACCGCACGCGTTGGCTGACGGACAGGCTTCCACCGAAAAAAAATACTTGATTTTTTGACAGAGTAACGTACATAAATCCGTACGTTCTGGCGCGAGGAGGTATTTAGATGGCCCATGTCCGTTTGACGGAGTTTCGGCAGAATATCGCGACCTATTACGATGCCGTCATAGAATCGCGCGCTCCTTTGCATGTGACACGCCAGGGTGCGGAGTCTGTGGTGGTCATAGCCGAAGAGGAGTTCGAAAGCATGCAGGAAACACTGCATCTGCTCTCTACTCCCGCTAATGCGCGCCGGCTCCGTGAAAGCCTTGATCAGCTTCGCCAGGGGGAATTGATAGAAAAAGACCCAACGCTCTGACATGAAGTTGGTGTGGACTCCAAACGCCTGGGAAGAATACGAGTTCTGGCAACAGAACGACATGAACATGGTCGCAAAGATCAACGACCTGATCAGAAACGCGAAAAGAGCGCCTTTTGTCGGATTGGGCAAACCTGAACCGTTGAAAGGCGACCTCGCTGGGTTTTGGTCCCGGCGTATCACGGGTGACCACAGGCTCGTTTACCGCGTTTCGGGGGCTGGGGCCGCGCAGCAGCTTGAGGTAATCCAGTGTCGGTTTCACTATGAAAAGTGATCTGTGGGTCTTCGGCATCAGTCGTGCTATAACCGTTCTTCAAAGAGCCGCCGGGGGCGCTTATGGACATGCAAACGATCACTGCTTCCGAATTCCGCGCCAAGTATTTCGACATTCTCGATCGTCTTGAGCGAAACGAGATTGGTCGCCTGGTGGTCACCAAGCGGGGCAGGCCGGTCGCTGTGCTCATGCCGCCTGAGAGTCGGGAAGATGCGATCCGAAATATCCATGGCTTCATGCGTGGATCGGTGATTATCCCAAACGGGTTCGATCTGACGGCGCCAATTTTCGAGCAGAATTTCGAAGCTCCCGATACGCGCGGACTGTAAACAAGCATCCTGGGCAAATCTATGTGAAGCTCGATGTCGAGAACAAGGCTCGGCGGCTAGTGGTCCTAATGCAGGGGGGGACGAAGGATCCTTCGAGGCTTTTCCGACTACGTCGAAAAATGCCTCAGGGTGAGGGGAGTTTGTGGCATCCGCGGCGCTCCAATCTCCCCCTCATCCTGAGTTCCCAATGCCGCGAAGCGGCGTCGGCCTCGAAGGATCATCCCCGAACGCTCTACTGTAATTTCAGGCAATCTTTCCCGCCCAAACCGCAGAAGTTCTAAGTTTCGTCAACACTCTTTTAACCATAATAGAGTCTTACTGGTTTCACTCAGATTTTGTGCACTGCACGCCTTCGTTTCACCAAATTTGGCGTAAAGAAGGCTTGTTATTGGAGCTTTTACGATCGGTCGAGGCCAAAGGCTGCAAAACCAGCTGATTAGCGACGGACTAAAATGAACGCCGCCCGGCTTGGTTGCGATCAAGGCGGGTGTTTGGATTCGGGGACTAGGACAATATGGAATTTGCCAATCTGACTGTGGCTGCCTCCGACACCGGCCTCTGGTCGATGTTCGCGCAGGCGGCAACGCAGGTCACGGACCTGCCCGCCGCGAGTGCGGATGTGAGCCTGCTGTCGCTGTTCTTGCAGGCGAGTATCGTCGTCAAGCTGGTCATGCTGGGCCTGATCGGTGCTTCCGTATGGACCTGGGCCATGGTGGTCGACAAGGTCGTCTCCTATGCCCGCGCCCGCAAGCAGTTCGACAGTTTCGAACAGATTTTCTGGTCCGGCCAGTCGCTGGAGGAGCTCTACCGGACGCTCTCCGAACGCCAGACAACCGGCATGGCGGCAATCTTCGTTTCGGCCATGCGCGAATGGAAGAAATCCTTCGAGCGCGGCGCCCGTTCGCCGATCGGCCTGCAGATGCGCATCGACCGCGCCATGGATGTGTCGCTGGCGCGTGAATCGGAAACGCTCGAAGCGCGGCTTGCCTCGCTGGCGACGATCGGTTCGGCGGCCCCGTTCATCGGTCTCTTCGGCACCGTCATCGGTATCATGACGTCGTTCCAGGGCATTGCCGCGTCGAAATCCACCAATCTCGCGGTCGTCGCACCCGGTATTGCCGAAGCGCTGCTCGCCACCGCCATCGGCCTCGTTGCCGCTATCCCGGCGGTTATCGCCTACAACAAGTTTTCCGGCGATGCCGGCAAGCTGGTCGCCCGCATGGAAGCCTTCGCGGACGAATTCTCCGCCATACTCTCGCGCCAGATTGATGAGAGACTGCAGCCACGCCAGGCGGCACAGTAAGAGCAGGGGGCGTTTGAGATGGGTATGTCGGCAGGGGCACAGGCAGGGTCAGGCGGCGGACGTGGCCGGCGCAGGGGCGGCAGCAAGCGTGCACCGATGAGCGAGATCAACGTCACGCCGATGGTCGACGTCATGCTGGTGCTGCTGATCATCTTCATGGTCGCGGCACCCTTGATGACCACGGGCGTGCCGATCGATTTGCCCGAGACCAAGGCCAAGGAATTGAACTCGGACACCAAGCCGATCACCGTTTCCATCAAGAAGACCGGTGAGATCTATATGGGCGACGAGACCGAGGCGGCGGTGCCGATCGAAGAGCTTGAGCCCAAGCTGACAGCGATCGCCAAGGCCGGCGCCGATCAGCGGATTTTCGTGCGTGCCGATGCCGGCACCGAATACGGCGCTGTCATGAATGTCATGGGTCGCATCCAGCACGCTGGTTACAAGAATATCGGGCTTGTCACCCAGCCGGAAAAGTAGGCTCTGAGTAGAGAAGGCGATGAAGGGTAGCGTTATCACATCGATCGTGCTGCACGGGCTTGTGCTTGCCTGGCTGCTGATCTCGCTCGGCGCGGCCACCCCATTGGAGGTGACCGCCGGCGAAGCGCTGCCTGTCGAACTGGTCACCGATACGAGCCAGCTGCAGCAGGGCGACAAGCAGGCGCCGAAGAAGGAAGAGGCGTCCAAGGAAAAGACGACACGCGAGGCCAAGGTCGAAAACGCGCTCAACAGCGGCGACAATGACTTCGACCTGAAGAGCGTGCCGACGCCGATGGACAAGCCCTCCAATGTCGAGAAGGCGGCGGCGGCCGAAAAGACCGACGATGTCGCCCAGCACGACACCGAGGAACAGAAATCCACCGATAACGTCAAGGAAGACACGGCCGTCGATCCCAGCACCGACGACACTGCCGACAGCACGCCGGCCGCCGATGTCACGCCCGAGCCGCGCCCGGATGTGAAGAAGGCAGAGGACAAGCCGGTCGAGGAGGCCAAGCTGGAGCCGACGCCGGACGACGTGCCGGTGCCGGTGGAACGCCCGAAGGTCGAGGAAAAGAAGACCGAAGAGAAGAAGGACGAGCCGAAGAAGACCGAGGAAAAGAAGCAGGAGAAGAAAGAGGTCACCGAGGCCAAGTCCGACAAGGACAAGAAGGCGAAGAAGGACAAGGAAAACAAGAAGGCCAAGAAGACGACGACCAACAAGGACGCCGACTTCAAGTCCAAGGAAACCGAGATCGCCGAGCTTCTCAACAAGGTCGACAACAATCCGGGCGGCGCGCGCCGCAGCACCAAGGACAAGGCGCTGGGTGCGGAGACCACCAATAGTACAGCGGCAAAACTGTCGCCGAGCGAGATGGATGCGCTCAAGGGCATGATCGAGAAGAACTGGTCGATCATGCCGGGCACCGAGACCAATGGCGTGATGATCACCGTCAAGTTTCACCTCGACGAAAACGGCCAGGTCGTCGGCGATCCCGAGGTCAAGGGCACTGGCGGCGATGCAGATTCGTTGCAGGTGCTTGAAGGCGGTGCCGTGCGCGCGGTGATGCGGTCCGCGCCCTTCGACCAACTGCCCAAGGACAAGTACGACACGTGGAAGGTCGTTACCGTCAATTTCACACCCAGTGACATGATGTGACCGGAATCACACCCTAGCGGGGATGTCACCCGCAAAAAACCAGAACAAGTAGGCTGAAAGGCTGATAGAGGATGATGAAACACCCGATTCTCAAGGCATTGATCGTGATGGCCGGCCTTCTAGCCGTCGCCGCGATGCCGGCGCGCGCCGACGTGACAATCGATATCCGCAAAGGCAATGTCGAACCCTTGCCGATCGCCATCACAGACCTGCAATCGAGCGGCCAGCTCGGCCAGCAAGTGTCGCAGGTGATCACCGCCGACCTGCAGCATTCTGGGCTGTTCAAGACGATCGACAAGCAGGCCTTCATCCAGAAGATCACCGATCCCAATGCCGTGCCGCGCTTCGACGACTGGAAGTCGATCAAGGCGCAGGCGCTGATCACCGGCCGCGTGACCCAGGAAGGTGACGGCCGCCTGCGCGCCGAGTTCCGCCTGTGGGACACCTATGGCGGCAAGCAGCTGATCGGCCAGCAGTTCTTCACCCGGCCGGAAAACTGGCGCCGCGTCGCCCATATCATCGCCGACGCCGTCTATGAGAAGCTGACCGGCGAAAAGGGCTATTTCGACACCCGCGTCGTCTTCGTCTCGGAAAACGGCCCGAAGACCGACCGTGTCCGCCAACTGGCGATCATGGACCAGGACGGCGCCAATGTCCGCATCCTGACCAAGTCCAAGGCGATCGTGCTGACGCCGCGGTTTTCGCCGAACCAGCAGGAAATCACCTATATGTCGTTTGAGGGCGACAATCCGCGTGTCTATCTGCTGCAGCTCGAAACCGGGCAGCGCGAAGTCGTGGGCAATTTCCCCGGCATGACCTTTTCGCCGCGTTTTTCACCCGATGGCCAGCGGGTGATCATGAGCCTGCAGGAAAAGGGCAATGCCAATATCTATACAATGGACCTGCGCTCGCGCACCACGACGCGGCTCACCGCGACGCAAGCGATCGACACCTCGCCCTCCTATTCGCCTGACGGCACGCAGATCGTCTTCGAAAGCGACCGCGGCGGCCGCCAGCAGCTCTATGTGATGAATGCCGATGGCTCCAACCAGCACCGCATCTCCTTCGGCGACGGTTCCTATTCGACGCCGGTCTGGTCGCCGAAGGGCGATACGATCGCCTTTACCAAGCAGGCGGGCGGCAAGTTCTCGATCGGCGTGATGAAGCCCGATGGCTCCGGCGAACGCCTGCTCACCACCGGCTTTCACAATGAAGGCCCGACCTGGGCGCCCAATGGCCGCGTCATCATGTTCTTCCGCCAGGCGGCTGGTTCAGGCGGCCCGTCGCTCTTCTCGATCGATCTGACGGGCTATAACGAACAGCGGATCCCGACCCCGGCTTTCGCCTCGGACCCGGCCTGGTCGCCACTTCTGGAGTAGCGGCGACGCCGGAAATTGTGCCGATTCGGTGCGATTTCCGGTTTGTTAACCATGAATGTTGAATCAGGGTTAACCCCATCGGGTTAGAGTCTGGAAACCGTAAATATTAAGAACTAGGAGCAGGCCATGAGCCATACAACAACTTACCAGCCCGGCCGTATGGCAAAGATTGCGCGCAATCCCTTCGTGATCGCGCTCGTCGCGGGCCTTGCGCTGGCAAGCTGCGCCAAGAACAAGAAGCTGAACGATCCGAGCGATCTCGGCCTCAACACCAATGGCGCGACGCCGGGCTCGCCGCAGGATTTCACCATCAATGTCGGCGACCGCATCTTCTTCGACACCGATTCCTCTTCGATCCGTGCCGATGCGGCCCAGACGCTCGCCAAGCAGGCGCAGTGGCTCGGCAAATATCCGAACTATGCGATCACCGTCGAAGGCCATTCCGACGAACGCGGCACGCGCGAATATAACCTGGCGCTCGGCGCCCGCCGCGCCGAAGCCACCCGCGACTATCTCGCCGCCCAGGGTGTCCCGAGCAACCGCATGAAGACGATCTCCTACGGCAAGGAAAAGCCGGTCGCCACCTGCGACGAGGATTCCTGCTGGTCGCAGAACCGCCGCGGCGTGACCGTGCTGCGCGGCGGCCCGGCCGGCTGATTGCCGATCTGAGATCGGGGACGATTCAAAGCAGCCTGCGAGGGGATCGCAGGCTGCTTTGCTGTTTTGGGGCTTGCAGCGCATTTCCTCTCATGCACCCCCAGCTTTTTCTCCCCACTGCGGCCTGCCGTCCCTCCGGCACCTTACTTTGGCCTGACTCTGTTGCTTTTTTGCCGCAAAATTGAAATGAGTGCCGTGTTGCGCCGCTTCGCGCAAATTTCTTGGATGAATGGATGGGATCAATGAGAACAAAGGTCATGGTCGGCATGCTCGCGCTCGCCGGCACTGCGCTGTGGGCGTCTCCGTCGGGTGCGTTCACGCTCGACTTTCTGACCGGCAAGCATGTCAAGCAACAGGCGCCGATTGTGTTGGCGCAGTCGAGCGATGCCGAAATGCAGGTGCAGCAATTGCAAGAGCAGGTGCGGGCGCTCAACGGCAAGATCGAGGATATGAGCTACCAGCTGCTGCAGATGCAGGAACAGCTGCGCAAGGCACAGGAAGACAACGAATTCCGCTTCCAGCAGCTCGAAAAGGGCGGCAAGAAAAAGGCGGAAATCCAGCCGACCAACCAGAACAGTGACACAGCCAATGCTTCCGGCGACCAAACGCCGGGAGCAGACAAGAACAATGGCCAGAGCGATGATACCGCGACGCTCGACCAGCCGGCCGACAACAACAATACGGCGGACAACGGCACCGGCAATCCGCCTGTCGATCTCGGCGATCTGAAGATCGACAAGAGCGGCAATCTCGTCGGCGCCGACAAGAACCAGAACCCGGACAGCGTCAACACGACCAACCTGCCGCCGCCCGACACCAATGCTGACAATCAGACGGCGTCACTCGAAACCGGCAATGACCCGGACTACAATGCCGCCTACCAGCAGATCCTGTCTGGTGACTATGCCGGTGCGGAAAGCAGCTTTGCGGCCTATATCCAGGCGCATCCGGATGCCAAGAAGGCGTCGGACGCGCATTTCTGGCTCGGTGAGGCGCAATATTCCCAGGGCAAGTTCACCGATGCCGCCAAGACGTTCCTGGAAGGCTACAAGGCCTACGGAAAATCGCCCAAGGCGCCGGATATGCTGCTGAAGCTCGCCATGTCGCTTGCCAAGCTCGACAGCAAGGACACCGCCTGCGCGACCCTGCGCGAAGTGCCGAAAGCCTATCCGAAAGCCTCGCGGTCGATCATCACCAAGGTTGCGAGCGAGCAGAAGCGGCTTGCCTGCTGACATGGCCGAGCCGCTTCCCGGCCGGCCTGCTCCGCAATCCGCGTCGAGCAAGGCCCTGCCTGTCGAGGCGGCGCGCGAATTTCTGGACGGCCTGAAAAGGCCCTGCCGCCTGCTCGTCGCCTATTCCGGCGGCGGTGATTCCACCGGCCTGCTCGCGGCCCTTGCCGCCGTGGCGAAGGCCGAACCGGGTGTCTCGCTGATCGCCGCCACCGTCGATCACCGCTTGAGACCTGGCTCGACGGAAGAAGCGCATGCCGCCGGTGTGTTGTGCGAAAAACTTTCCATTCCTCATCATGTACTGACCTGGCAGGGTGGCAAGCCGCAATCCGGCGTCCAGGCCGCTGCGCGCGAGGCGCGGTATCGGCTGCTTGGGGATTTGGCGCAGGAGATCGGCGCCGATCTGATCGTGACGGCGCACACAGATGATGACCAGGCCGAGACAATGGCCATGCGGCGGATGCGCAATCCGCAGGCGGAGGCGGGGATTTCGGATGCGGTGCTTTATGATCGCCACGTGTGGGTTTTGCGGCCGTTTTTGGGGGTAGGGCGTCAGGAGATTCGGGATTATCTGGTTGAGCGCGGCATTGGCTGGGCTGATGATCCCAGCAATGAGAATGAGATTTTCGAGCGGGTCAGGGTGCGCAAGGCGTTGTCGCAAGGCGCTGGCRTGCGGGATACCCCCCTCYGTCCTGCGGGACATCTCCCCCTCAAGGGGGGAGATTGGCAAGGGGCGCGCTCCCCGCTCCAAACGAACGTCGCCATCGATGCAACGGCAGAGAAAGGCGAGAGAAAGGCG